>DAIDTM010000500.1 GCA_027457205.1 Anaerolineae bacterium
GAGTACTGCTGCTCAACCAACACCCACCGCGTCGGCAGCGACTGTGGCAGTGAAAGCGACCAATCGGATCATTGCGGAAGGTAAAGTCGTTCCGGTTCACGGCGTTGCGCTCAGCTTCCAGATCGGCGGCAATGTTGCTGAAGCGCCCGTTGCCGTCGGCTACCGCGTCGACTCGGGTGCGTTGTTGGCGCGCCTCGACACGCGGCAGTTGGAATTGCAGTTGGCGCAAAGCGATGCGAATCTCGCTGCCGCGCAAGCGCGGTTGAGTCAGCTCAAACATGCGCCGACCGCTGACGACCTCGCCGCCGCGCAGCAGAACCTGGCTTCGGCGCAAGCCGCGTACGATGCTCTGCTGCATCCCAGCGCGAACGAACTCCTCGCGCTGAAAACCGACTGCGACAAAGCCCAGGCATTGCTCAATCAGGCGCAAGCCGCGTACGACCGCATCGGCGGTGATTCGAATCCGTATGCGTCGATGACGCCGCAGCGCGCGCAATTGCAGCTGGCATCGCTCGATTATCAGAAGGCGATGACGCTGTTCAACACCAAAACCAATCCGCCGAGCGCGCAGGTTCAGCAGGCGTTATCGGCGGTCCAGAGCGCCAAGACCCAGTTGGCGAAACTTGCGCCGACGGCGGACGATCTTGCCGCCGCGCAGGCAAGCGTGAACGCCGCGCAAGCCGCGCGCGACCTGATCGCCGAGCAAATCAAGAATGCCAAGTTGGTCGCGCCGTTCGCCGGCGCAGTCACGACGCTGGATGTCAAACCGGGCGAGTACGTCGCGCCGGGTATTCCGGCGGGGCGGGTCGCCGACACATCCAACTGGCAAGTCGAGACTACCGACCTCACCGAGATTAACATCGTGGATATTCGCGGGGGCGCTCCCGCGACCGTGACGTTCGACGCGATTCCCGGTCTGGAATTGCCGGGCACGGTATCGCACATCCAGGGTTATGGCGAGAGTAAGCAGGGCGATATCGTCTACACGATCACCGTCGCGCTCGCCAAGTCTGACGAGCGGTTGCGTTGGAATATGACGGCAAAGATCAGCATCGAACCGAAACCGTAGAGGAGAGCTACAATGTCCAACAAGATTCTCGTTACCTATGCCAGCCGGACCGGTTCTACCGCGGGCGTGGCTGAAGCGATTGGCAAAACCCTGATCGAAAACGGCGCGCAGGTAGATGTGCTTCCGATGCAAGATGTACGAGACCTCGCGCCATATCAGGCGGTGGTGGCGGGCAGTGCGATCCGCGGGAAGAAATGGCTGCCGGAAGCGATGCAATTCGTGCAGACGCATCAGACGGCGTTAGCCCGCAAGCCGTTCGCCGCGTTCTTGGTGTGTATAACGTTAGCGATGCCAAGCGCCGATAAATATCGTCCGATGGTAGCAGAATGGTTGGAGCCGGTGCGCGCGTTGGTGAGACCGGTGAGTGAGGGACTTTTTGCCGGCGCGTTGGACATTAGCAAGATTCCATCGTTTGGCGATCGGCTCAAATTTCGCTTGAGCGTCGTCCTCGGCGTGTGGTCGGAGGGCGATCACCGGGATTGGAGCGCCATTCACGCGTGGGCAGATCGCCTCTGTCCGTTGCTGTGCCGGTAGATTTTTGCGCGACAAGGAGCAAGCGCAATTGAAAATGATTATTTATTTCCTGATCGGCGCGCTGACTGTTATCCTCTTAATCGGCTGGTTGGGTTTGCAAATCAAACCGGCGTCATTTCCAGCATTTCCGTACAAGACCGGGGCGATCAAAACAATGCCGCTTCCCAAGGGTCTGCCTGCTCCAGTCGAACGTTTTTATCGCAAGCTGTATGGCGAGAATATTCCGGTGATTACATCGGCGGTCATCACCGGACGCGCTGAAGTTCGCCCAGCGGGTCCGCTGACCTTTCCCGCGCGTTTCCGTTTCACTCACGAGGCAGGCAAGGGTTATCGGCATTACATCGAAGCGACGGTCTTTGGTCTCCCGCTGATGAAGGTAAACGAACGCTATCTCGATGGGCGCGGTTACGGTGAAACGCCATTCGGCATCGATGAAGGACCGAAGGTCGATCAAGGCGCGAACCTGGGAATGTGGTCTGAATCGATGTGGTTCCCTTCGATCTATCTCACCGATCCGCGCGTGCGTTGGGAACCGGTAGACGATGCGACCGCGATGCTGGTCGTCCCATTCGAGCAGAGTCAGGAGAAATATATCGTCCGTTTCAATCCCGATACCCAGCTGATCGATTGGTTCGAATCGATGCGGTATCATAACAACGCCAGCCCCGCGAAAACGTTGTGGCTCAATCAAACGCTGGAATGGGGCGTGCTGAATGGTCAATTGACCAACCTCACGGGTTCGGCAATCTGGATGGACGATGGCAAACCCTGGGCGGTCTTCCATGTCGAAGACATTGTCTTCAACGTGGATGCGCAAGAGTACATTCGAGCGAAAGGACTGTAAAGTGTCTGCCCATTCAAAACGCGCGGGCTGCCTGCGTACGGTTAGCATTGTCGTTGCCATTCTCATCATCGCGTTCGTTCTGTATCGGTTGTTCGTGTTGCCCTGGATGAACACCTGGGGCGCAACGGCGGAAGAAATTCGCGCGTCGCTGCCGGGCGACGAACTCGTCGCCAACCCGGTATCGCAGACGACGCAAGCCGTCACGATTCGCGCCAAGCCCGAGCAGATTTATCCGTGGCTGCTGCAAATCGGCGTCGATCGCGGCGGAATGTACTCGTACGACTGGCTCGAAAATCTCATGGGACTGAACGTGCGCACGATTGATCGCATCGTCCCCGAATTGCAAAACGTCCAGTCCGGCGATTTCTGGCGATTCACGCCGAAAAATTACGGTCCGCCGGACGGTCCGGGTGTGTTCGTCGTCAAGCTTGAGCCGAATCGCGCGGTGATGGGTTGTTTTGGTGTGCAGAGCGCGCCGCCGCCGCCGTGTTCGGGTACGTGGCAGTTGGTTTTGCAACCGCAAAGCGACGGCACAACGCGCTTGATTCTCCGCGCCCGCACGGACGCGGCATCGCCGATGACCGGAATCTTTGGCGCGATCTTCGATCCGATCACGTTCGTGATGCAGCGCGGCATGTTGCTGGGTTTCCGCGATCGCATTCAAGCCGCGAATCGATAAATCAACGACTATGCAAAGGAGTGCTATGCCCACCACCCAAACTAAATCGCCCGTTCGCCGAATCGATCTGGATTGGCTGCGCATCTGCGCCATCCTCAGCGTTTTTGTCTTTCACAGCGGACGGTTCTTTGACACCGGCGACTGGCACGTCAAAAATCCGACGACATATTTCGGCGTGCAAGTGTGGACGACGTTTCTCGCCAACTGGCTGATGCCGCTGGTTTTCGTCATCTCGGGCGCGAGTCTATTCTACGCGCTCGGCTCGCGCGGCGCGCTAAAATTCATCGACGACAAAGTGCGGCGTTTGTTCGTGCCGCTGCTCGTCGGCATCTTTACGGCGGGGATGCTCATGGTCTATCTGGAGCGCGTCACGCACCATCAATTCAGCGGCTCGTTCTTCGATTTCATCCCGCATTACTTCGACGGCTGGTACGGTTTCGGCGGCAATTTTGCATGGATGGGTTTGCATCTCTGGTATTTGCTCGTGTTGTTCGTCTACAGTTTGCTGTTCTATCCGCTCTTTCGCTGGCTCAGAGATGGATCGGGCAAAACGATCTTGCAGCGGTTCGGCGATTTTCTCGCGTTGCCCGGCGCGGTGTACTTGCTCGCCGTGCCAATTGCGTGGTTGATGGCGTCACTCGATCCGCGCACCGTACTCGGTCAGCGTAATTTTGGCGGATGGGCGCTGCCGATCTACATCTTGTTTTTTCTGTACGGTTTCATCGTTATCTCGCACGATGGATTGCAACAGCGCGTTCAACAACTGCGCTGGATTTCGCTCACGGCGGGCGTGTTGTGTATGCTTGCTTTGCTTACGCTGTGGGCAAGTCAAGGCGATCCGGCGTATGGAACGGTACGTTTTGCCCAAGTGTTTGGCATTTTCGGCATCAGCGCGTGGTGCTGGATTCTGGCATTCTTGGGTTTCGGATTCAAACATTTTACGCAGCGCAGACCAATTCTATCGTACGCAAACGAAGCGGTCTTGCCGTTCTACGTTCTGCACCAAACCGTGTTGTTGTCTGTCGGCTATTTTGTCGTGCAATGGCAGATTCCCGATGTGCTCAAGTGGGCGATCATCGCCGCAAGCGCGTTCTCGATCATTCTGCTCGTGTATGAATTCATGATTCGGCGGTTCAACGTGCTGCGATTCTTGTTTGGAATGAAAGCACTGCCGAAATCCGAAACGCGTCCGGCGCTCGCGCCGCAGATGCAATCGACAAAATGACCAATCGTAAACCACGATGATGGAGGATATGATGGATCGACATCAACGATCAAGCATTGCGTTCGCGCTCATTCTGATTCTCGTCGGTGTGTGGTTCCTTGCCGTTCAATTCATTCCCGCGCTGCAAGCGTTCGCCATCAGCAGCCGCACGTGGCCCCTGCTCATCGTCGCGTTCGGCGTCCTCTGGGCGGCGGCGGCACTGGTCTCTTGGACGCCGGGTTTGCTCGTCCCGGCATCGATCTTTAGCGGGATCGGCGGGCTGTTGTACTACCAGAACGCGACGGGCGATTGGGAAAGCTGGGCGTATGCGTGGACGCTGATTCCCGGCTTTGTCGGCGTCGGCGTGTTCTTTTCAGGTTTGTTGGAAGGCAAGCTTCGCGCCGCGATCATCGGCGGCGGCTGGCTGGTCATCATCAGCGGCGTCTTGTATCTCGCTTTCAGTTCATTTCTCGGCGGACCCAATTGGCTGGGACCGTACTGGCCCGTGTTGGTCATCCTGCTCGGCGTGATGACGCTCGTGCAAGCGTTTTTCCGCGGTGCGAGGGAACTGAGATGACCATTCCCTCCAAATCAAATTCCAATCCTGTCCGCGATCTTTTTGCGATTGCCAATTTTCGCTTGTGGTTCGCCGGTCAGACGACTTCTCTGCTTGGCGATCAATTTCACAACATTGCCGCGCCGTGGCTCGTGCTGACGCTGACCAATGATCCGGTCGCGCTCGGCACGGTGTTGGCGCTCGGCGGCATTCCGCGCGCGATTCTCATTCTCGTCGGCGGCGCGATCACGGACCGCTTTGCGCCGCGCGGGGTGATGCTGGTCTCTGATCTCATTCGCCTGCTGCTCACGACGCTGCTCGCTGTGCTCACGTTCGCCGGCGCGATCAATTTATGGATGCTGTACGGATTCGCCCTTGCGTTCGGAATTGTCTCCGCGTTCTTTTACCCGGCTTCGGGTTCGATCCTGCTGTCCTTTGTGGACAAGGAAAAATTGCAGCCGGCGAATGCGTTCTCGCAAGGCGCGATGCAACTCGTCAACTTTTTCGGTCCTGCGCTTGCCGGCGCCGTCATCGCCGCGCTGTCACTGAGTACCGGATCGAAATTGCTCGGCGTGGCGTTCGCGTTCGGCGTCGATGCATTTACGTTTCTGGTTTCGGTAATTACGCTGTGGCTGATGCTTGTGCCGCGCGCCGTGCGCTCCGCGCAAGCCGCTGCCGGAAATGTATGGACGTCCATTCGCGCGGGCTTGCGTTTTGCATGGGATGATCCACTTTTGCGATTGTTCTTCATCATCATTACCGTTATCAACTTTTTCTTTCTCGGTCCGATCGTCGTTGGTATTCCGGTGTTGGCGAATGCGCGTCTGCCCGAAGGCGCCGCCGCGTTTGGCATCATCATGTCGGCGTATGGCGGAGGCAACTTGATCGGCATTGTTCTTTCGGGCGCCGTCAAGCAGACCAAGCGACTCGATTGGACCGCGGCAGGCATCATCTGCGCGTTTGGCGTTGGGTTGACCTTGCTCACGGTACTGAACAACACATGGTTCAGCGCCGCCCTGTTGTTCGTGCTGGGCATCGGGAACGGTTACATTGCCATCGTTTTGATTACGTTCTTGCAGCGCCGCAGTCCGACCGACATGCTTGGGCGAATGATGAGTCTTGTCTTGCTTGCGAACATCGGCTTGAGTCCAATATCGCAAGCCGCCGCGGGCGTGATCAGCAAACTGAGTCTCGATTTGTTGTTCATTGGCGCGGGCGCATGTATTTTCTTGACTGGCGTGTGGTCAGTGCTGCAACCCGCCTTGAAATTGATGGACCAGCAATTCGCCGACGCGCAAGCACAAGTGCGCGGCGAGACCGCGGAATGAGACGCAAGAGGCGCGAGCCAAAATCAGCAAGAGACGATTCTCTGAAGAGGTCATTCAGGTAACCGGGAGATCGAAGTATGAGTCAGATCGAAGCCATTGCGTTCAAGCACCTTGAACATTTATCCGCGCGGATTGGCTCGCGCCCACTGGGGTCGCGCCGGAATCAAGCCGCCGTCGAATACATCCAGAATGTTTTCAAGGCGAATGGGCTAGAAACCGCGCTGCAAGAATTTCCTTGCCCGGTGTGGGAAGACTTGGGCACGCGCCTGGAGTTGGATGGAAAGCTGTACGCGGCAGCGGCGAACGTTTTCTCGCCGCCGTGCGATGTCGCCGCGCGCGCCGCAGCGGTGGGCACGCTGGCTGAACTGCAAGTCGCCGAGTTGACCGGGCGCATCGGCATCCTGTACGGCGATCTGACAGCGGGCGGCGGCTATTCGGCGCAAGGCGCGTTCTATTTTCCAGAGCGCGATCAAGCGGTCTTCCGGCTGTTGGCGGAGAAAAAGCCCGCCGCGATCATTACGGTCAATCCGCAGTTCGGCTCGCTTCAGCGACTCATCGGCGATTGCGAGTTTTCCATCCCCTCGGCGACGGTCCCCGCCGAAGTGGGGCTGGCGTTGCTGCGGCAGACCGACCAGACTTTGCGCGTGCAAATCGAAAGCTATCGCGCGCCGAGCCGCTTTGCGAATATCGTCGGTCGGCAAGCGGGCGCGCGCCGCGAGCGCATCGTGCTATGCGCGCATCTGGACACGATGACGGACGCGCCGGGCGCGATCGACAACGGTTCAGGCGTGGCGGCAATGCTGGCGCTGGCGGAAACGCTGCCGCAAAAGAAACTGCCGCTGGGTCTGGAGTTCATCGCGCTGAACGGTCACGAGAATGGCGGCATCGGAATTGCCGAATACCTCCGCCGGCGGGAAAATGAGTTGGCGCAAGTTATCGTCGCGATCAACATCGATGGGGTAGGGCAGGTCTTGGGCGCGAACAGCGTCGCGATGTTCGCCGCTTCGCCCTCATTTCAAGACCAGATTGCCGCGACGCTCAAGAAATATCCCGGCGTCGCGCGCGTCGATCCGTGGTACGAAAGTGATCATACTGCGTTCGTGTCGCGCGGCGTACCCAGCATCGCCTTCAGTTCCATCGGCGTCACGAACGTGATGCATTCGCCGATCGATACGGCGGAATGGATCAGCGCGGCAAAACTAGGTGAGGCAGCATCGCTCGTCGCCGAGATCGTGGCAAGTTTGCAGGACAAGCCGATGGATTGGTGTCGCGCGAAAGCAGCATAAACCAAAATACACGGAGGAATTACAGATGAACGAAAAAACCGAAGGCACGTTGAGTGTTCTGGCGGCGTTGTTGGTGCTGTTCAGCGCGATGTTGGATCCAAGAATCTCGGCGGGGCTGGCAATCGTGTTTCTGGTCGCGCTGGCGATTTACAAATTTACGCGCAGGCAAACCGTATGAACTGGGGAAAGAGGGATTGAAATGAGCCTCAAACGCTTGCTCATTGATCTTGCCAAGTTGCTGCTCTGCGGTATCGCTTTTTTCATCGGAATCATCATTGGCGGAATGATCGCGACGCTCCTGCGGCTGCCGGTGCCATCAATGCCCTCGGGAGTGGACGCTTCAACTGCCGCAATGTATCTGGCGGCGGAAGCGCCGCTCTTGGCGTTCGCGCTCGCCGTTATTGCGCGCGGCATCGCCGGTGGGTTTCTCGCGCGTGCATTGGTCCTCTCGCTCCTGACGTGGATCACCTACACGGTGAACACGCAATTGGAAGCTGCGATTTTTACGACGATGACGGGTGGCATTGGGTTCTCGTTGGTGAGTTTCCTCGTGCCCAGCATTTTTTGCGGCGCGACCGTGGCGTTCCTCTTTCCGCCCGATGAACCCGGTGCGCGCTTGATCGACGCGCGCAAAACATTCTTCAGCCGCAGAACGGCAGCTGAATGGACTGGGCGCTTGGCGGTGGCTGCCGTGGCGTTCATGCCGATTTACTATTTCTTTGGTTTGCTCGTCGTTCCGTTCACCGGCGCGTACTATCAGCAGAATATGTATGGACTCACCATGCCGGGATTGGATCAGATCATCGTCGTTTTGTTTGTGCGGAGTCTACTGTTTCTGATCGCGTGTCTGCCGATCATCGTGACGTGGCAGAAATCGCGGGGCAGTCTATTCCTTCGTCTGGGTTTTGCGCTTTTCATCCTAGTGGGTTTTCTGTATATGCTCGCCGCGTACTGGATGCCGGTAAGCGTACGCCTGCCGCACTCGCTGGAAATATTGGCGGATGAGTTTGTATACGCCGGCGTACTGGTCGCATTGTTGGCGAGGAGCAACTCTCCCGGCGATTCGAAACTGATTCGCGCTGCCGGGTAAAGAGATAGGTGTAAATTCGTCCGCGTAGGGGCGAGCCGCCGGTTCGCCCTTATTTGCGCGCTCTCGTGGAGATGAGAGCGCGTTTTTTTGTCTTAACGCGTCCTTAACCAGACCATTATCGCTGGTTAACCACAACGACTGCCGTTTTTGATAGAATGAGGTCATCAAGTGCCTCGAAGGAACCAACAAACCCAAGTACGGTCGAATCGGACGAGGCGCGCAAGGAGATCGCAATGGCATACACACAATCGATAAAACGGACTGCGCCGTCTGGCAAGCGAAATGCCGACGGCTGGAAAATGCTGATTATGGTTGGCTCGCTCGCGGCGACGCTGGGCGGTTGGGGCATTCTTGCCACAGGACAAACCCAGAGCGCCGCGCTCTCGACCACCACGACAGCGTCATCGGCAAATATCAGTTCGGCTGGGACGCAGCAAACGTTCAGTCAGTTCAGCGCGCCGGCAATCCAATTCTCGTCGATCGCGCGGACGCGGTCTTCGCGTTAGGAGGCAACGATGCAGCGTCTCGATTTTCGAGCGATGGGCTGCCAAATGCTCGCCGTGGTAGACTCGGATGAGGCAAATGCCATTGATGCGCTGGCTCAAGTACCGACTTGGTTCGAGGAATGGGAAGCGAGTTTGAGCCGCTTTCGCCCAGAGAGCGAACTGAACCAACTCAACGCCGCGCCGGATCGCGCGGTCCGCGTGAGCGCTACGCTTTGGCAGGTCCTCCAGGAGTCGCTCAGCGCAGCGCGCGCCAGCGCGGGACTGGTGACGCCAGCGGTGCTGGACGCGGTGCAAGCCGCCGGCTATGATCGCAGTTTTGAATTGCTCGACGCGCGCGAGTCCGACGGCGCGGAATCGATGCTCGTCGCGGATTGGCGCGCCATAAAGTTTGATCCCGACGCGCAAACGGTCCGCCTGCCGCGCGGCGTGCGTCTGGATTTTGGCGGCATCGCCAAGGGCTGGGCAGCAGACGAGGCAGCGCGGCGGTTGAGCGCGTACGCGCCCGCGCTGATCGACGCCGGCGGCGACATCGCCGTCAGTGGAGCGATGGCAAGCGGCGCGCGGTGGCCCATCGCGGTCACCGACCCGATGCAACCCGACCGCGATCTTGCGCTGCTGATGATCGGCGCAGACGCGGTTGCCACGTCTGGACGCGACTATCGCCGCTGGCAGCACAACGGCAAAGCGGCGCATCACATCATCGATCCGCGCACCGGTCAGCCCGCCGTGACCGACGTACTGACCGCAACCGTCATCGCGCCGACGACGCGTAAAGCCGAAGTCGCGGCAAAGGTCGCGCTCATTCTGGGAAGTGATCAAGGATGGCGCTGGATCGAAGCGCGCGGCGAACTTGCCGGCTTGCTCGTTCTGGAAGACGGTCAGGTGATTCGCAGCCAGCGGCTGGACGATTACGTGTGGAGCGAATCGATTGCGCTGTTCGAGAATTCCGTACTGCCTGGTTTGGCGATGTCAGATTAGCCACAGAATCACACGGAATGTCACGGAAATTATTTTATTCTTCCGTGTGTTTCTGTGTGGTTGTGTGGCAAGCACTGTTGGAGATAAAGTATGACGAACAAGATTTCAAATCACGACGATTTCGACTCAATCGAACCAACTATTCCGCTGTCGATGGCGCTGCTGCTTTTGCTCGGCGCAGCCTTGGGCACGGTCATCGCATTGATGCTCTTGGGCGCGTGGCTGCCGGGTTTGAGCCAATCGCTGTCTGGCTCGACGCCACAGGCGTACTGGGATTTGGCGCGCGTCGGCGGAATCGTGGCGTACCTGCTCTTGTGGTTGTCGATGATGTTCGGTCTGATCCTGACGAACAAGGTGGCGCGCGTGTGGCCCGGCGGACCCACCGCGATGGAATTGCACCAATTTACCGCGCTGCTCGGTTTTGCTTTTGCTATCTTTCACGGTCTCATTCTCTTGGGCGATCGTTACATCAATTACTCGTTGCTGCAGCTGGCGATTCCATTCGCCAGCATCAACTATCATCCGGTCTGGGTTGGGATGGGGCAGATCGCGCTTTACGCGTTGATCCCGGTCACGTTCAGTTTCTATCTTCGCAAACGCCTTGGCTACACTCTATGGCGGTCCATTCACTACGGCAGCTTCGTCGTCTACTCGCTCGTCACGATTCACGGCTTGCTCGCCGGTTCCGATACGACGAATCCACTGATGTTGGCGATCTACGCGCTCACCGGTTTGAGCGTCTACTTTTTCACGCTCTATCGCATCTTCTCGATGCGGCGCGCCGCGGCTCCCGCTCCGTGACCTGGGACGCGGCAGGGCGATTTGCTCGCGTGCGAAGGCAGGAGTATACTCTGAGCGATGAACACACCCACGCCTGCCAATCCGACGTTTACCGTGCTGCTGATCGAAGATGACGAGGACATCGCCGAACCGCTGGTGTTCGGTCTGCAAAGCGAGGGTTTGCGCGTGCTGCACGCCGCGAACGGCGCGCAGGGACTCGCGCTCGCGCGCGGCGAGCGACCGGACGTGATTCTGCTCGACGTGATGCTGCCGGATATGGATGGCTTTACCATTTGCCGGACGATCCGCGGCGAGTCCGCGACGCCGATCCTGATGCTCACCGCGCGCGGTCAAGAGATGGACCGCGTGATGGGGCTGGAAGTTGGCGCGGACGACTATATCGTCAAGCCATTCAGTTTCCGTGAATTACTGGCGCGCGTGCGCGCGATTCTGCGCCGGCGCGAACTGGATCGCGGCGCAGCGCCCACCGATCGATTGACCGTCGGCGAACTGGTCCTCGATCGCACGGCGCGGCAAGTGTGGCGGCGCGACCGCCAGATCGAATTGTCGCCGCGCGAATTCGACCTGCTGGTCGTCCTGCTGGAGCATCCCGGCGAAGCGTTGTCGCGGCAAGAATTGTTGGACCGCGTCTGGGGCGAAGAGTGGATCGGCAACCCGCGCACGCTCGACGTACACATTCGCTGGCTGCGCGAAAAAATCGAGGATGATTCGACCGCGCCGCTCTACATTCAAACGGTGCGCGGGCACGGCTATCGCTTGGTGAATCCGTCCGTATGACTCGTCGAAATTTGTTTCCGCAAAGTTTGTCCAGTCGTCTGCTCCTGACCTACGTGACCTTGATCGCGTTGGGTGTAGGAGCATTGATCGCGTGGACCGGGCAGCGGCTCGGCGAGCAGAGCGTGCAGCAGGCGGAACACGAACTCGAGTTGCAGTCTCAGATCATCGCGAACGCGCTGCGCGATCCGCTGGAACGTAGACCGTCCAGCCCGACGACCGGCGAGCGCTCGCTCGATACGCTCGTCGCGTCGTATGCCAAGAGCATCGGCGGACGCATCACGCTGTTGGACGTGCAGCAGAACGTCATCCTCAGTTCCGATCCGCGCGTGCCGCTTCAGACCGTGGACAATCATGCCGAGTTCGCGGCAGCGCGCGCCGGCACGCCGCAGTTCGACATTCGCTGGGACGAATGGGCAAAAGAGGAACGGCTCTTTGTCGCCGCGCCGATCTCCGCCGAGCACGTGCAGCCGCTGGGTTTCGTCCAGGTTTCGATCTCGATGGCGCCGATCTACGCGGAGATTCAGCAAACCTGGCTCAGTCTCATCGGAATTGCCGGCGTTGTGGTGCTCATCACCGTGATCGTCAGCGGGCTGCTCGCGCGGCAAATCGCCATTCCCGTGCAGAATTTGACGACGACGAGCGAGCAGATCGCGGCGTGGCGACTGGACGAGCGCGTGACGCCGGCGGGACCGAGCGAGACGCGGCGTCTGGGCGTGGCGTTCAATCGGATGGCGGACCAGGTGCAGGGGATGATCGCGCAGCAGCGTGCGTTCGTGGACAATGCCGCGCACGAATTACGTTCGCCGTTGACGAGTCTGCGTTTGCGGCTCGAAATGCTGCAAACGCACGGGCAGAACGACGCCGAATTGACGCGGCGTTATCTGGGGCAGATGGAGCACGAGATCGGTTACTTGCAGCGATTGATTGATCATCTGCTCGCGCTGGCAGCGGTCGAGGAGGGCGTGGACGCGCCGCGCGTTCCACTCGATCTGTCGCGTTTGCTGCGTGAACTGACGGAACAAATGAATGTCGTCGCGGCGCAGGCGGGTGTTCATCTGCAGTCGGAAGTGCCGGAGCATTTGCCGCGCATCCAGGCAAACCCCGAGCAGATGAGTATGCTCGTGCGTAATCTATTGGACAATGCGATCAAATATACGCGCAAAGAAGGAACCGCGACGCTGACCGCCCGCGCGGCGAACGGCGGAGTGGAGATTCGCGTGACGGATACCGGCATGGGCATCCCGCCCGACGCGCTCCCGCACATTTTTGATCGCTTTTACCGCGCGGACCGCGCGCGCTCGCTGCAGCAGGGCGGCGCGGGCTTGGGCTTGTCGCTCGTCCGCGCCATCGCCGAAGCGCATGGTGGACGCGTCGAGGTGCAGAGTCGCGTCAACGAAGGCAGTACCTTTACCGTCTCTTTGCCAGCTTAAGAACTCCCCGCCATTTCCCCAGTTGCTCGCTCCACGCCGCGCGCCAAGAGCCGCCGCGCGCGCGCCACGTCCCGACGATGCCGAAAGGCAAAAAGAGCACCAGTAGGACGTAGATCAATCCAAAGACCAACTGCCACACCGAGCCGAGCCACGTGTTCAAAAAGTAGCCGAGCAGCTGAAGCACGCCCGCGCCCAGCATCGGTCCGATCAGCGTACCTGAGCCGCCGATGATCGTCATCAGCAGCGCGTTGATCGTCGTCGAGACGTCCATCGTCAGCGGCGTCGCGCTGAGATTCCAGAGCGCGTACAGCGCGCCCGCCAGCGCGGCGAGAACGCCGGCGATGATCGTCGCCTGCACTTTGAAGATCAGCGTGTTATAGCCAATCGAGATCGCGCGCGCCTCGTTCTCGCGGATCGCTGCCCACACGCGCCCGGCGGGCGAATCGACAAATCGCTTGACGAGCAGGAAGACGATCACCGCGAACGCCAATGAGAGAAAATAGAATTCGGTGCGGTGCAACGCGGGATTGAGCAGGTCCGGTACCGGAATGCCGTGCAAGCCGTCCTCCGCGCCGGTCCAATCGCGAAAATCGGTGGCTTCGACGAGGATAGACCCGACGGTCGCAAATGCCAGCGTCACCATCGCGAAATAAACCCCGTGCACGCGCAGCGATAACACGCCGATGAGCAAACTCTCTAGCGCGGCGATAGCGATCACCGCGCCGACCGCGGCGAGGATCGACCAGTGCCCGTACTTGACGAGGATGCCGAGCGTGTACGCGCCGGTGCCGAAGAAGAGGGCGTGCCCGAATGACAG
The DNA here is from genome assembly GCA_027457205.1 of Anaerolineae bacterium. GTDB lineage: Bacteria > Chloroflexota > Anaerolineae > UBA4142 > UBA4142 > DAIDTM01. The sequence continues at coordinate 13,900 of DAIDTM010000500.1, forward strand.
GATGCCGGTGTGCCCCATCAGAATATCGTAACTCAGCGCAAAGACGGCGAAGATGAATACCTGCACCATCAGCCCCTGTCCGAACAAGGGCACACCTTTGTCCAGCGGTTCGCCGGCGACCAGCGCGAGCGCGTATGGCAAAACGATCAGTGCGGCGAGTAGCGCGATGTAAAGCCAGTTTCGTTTCAGCATAATTTGCTTTGTGACAGTTTAGTGGATAGTGGGTAGTGGACAGATTTTTCTAACCACTGTCCACTTTTCACTGTCCACTATTCCTTCTTCCCAAAAATTCCGGTTGGCTTGATAAGCAGCACGATCGCCATAATCAGCACCGTTGATGCGCGCGCAATCGCCGGCGATCCCGAGATCGCGCTGGTCATCCCCGGCAGTTGAATGCCCGCCAGGACGATGTTGTCGCCGTACGCACGCGCGAGTCCGACGAGCAGCGCGCCGACCGCCGCGCCCGGTATACTCCCCAGTCCGCCGATCACCACGACGATGAACGCTTGCAGCAAGAACTCCATCGCCATTTCCGGATACACGCCGAGGAACGGTGCGGCGACTACGCCGCCCAGCCCCGCTAGTCCCGCGCCCAGCGCAAAGACCAGCGTAAAGACGCGCCGCACGTTGATGCCGAGCGCCTCGACCATCTCGCTGTCCTGAACGCCGGCGCGAATGATCATTCCCAGCCGCGAGCGTTGCAAGATCAGCGCGACCGCGACAAGCATCACCACGCCGATCGCGATGATGAAGAGGCGGTAGCTGGGAAACGGTCGCCCCAAAACCAAAATCGAATCGCAATGCTGGCTGAACCAGGCAAATAAATCTGGCGATGGACAGTTGTTGCCTGAGCCGGCGAACAGCGACGGAATGTCCATAAACGCGCCGGCAGGTCCGTAGATCAGGCGAATGACTTGATCGAAGACAAAGACCAGTCCCAGCGTCAGCAGGATTTGGTAGATCGGGCGCGCGTAGAGCGGGCGAATCAGCCCCCACTCCATCAACGCGCCGATGAGCGCGCCGGTCGCCGCGCCAAACCCGAGCGCGAGCACAAACCGCGCGTTGTTTTCCATTCCCAGAATCGCCTGCTCGCCTGCGTCGCGCAGCAAAAGAATCGCCAGCGCGGCAGCGGCGATGACGACCGCGGTTGCCAGCGCGCGGCGCGTGGAACTCGGTGTTTCTGCTCGACCACGCGGGCTCATCGCGAAACTTGCCGCCAGCCCAGCGACGAACGCGATGCCGACGCGGACGAGCATCGCGCCGATCGGCTCTTCCGCTTGGGAGGTAGGAATTACCTTGCCGGTCATCGTCGCGCCCATCGCGACGAGTTTGTCCACTGGCAAGCCGCGCACGGCAAGCACCAGAATGGCGATGGCGATCAGCGCGGCAAGCCAGCGCGCCCAGCGTGGGACGGCGAACCGCGCGGCAAAAATTCCGCCGAACGCCGCGCCGGCAATCACGATCAGCGCGAGCGGCGCGGTGTTGAGGATGAGCCGCGGATTGGTGTAAATCGTCCAGCCGGCGTATGCGCCAAGCATAAAGAGCGAGCCGTGCGCAAAGTTCAGCACGTCCATCAATCCAAAGATGAGCGAGACTCCCGACGCCACGAGAAAGTACAGCGCGCCGAGCGTGATGCCGGACAGAAGGACGCTCGCGGCAGTCGACGCGCCCAGCCCGCCCAGCGCGAGCGCGAGCAGCAATACGAGCACGAGCAACGTCAGGATGAGATTTCGATTAACCACTGATTACGCCGCTCCCAAATATCGATGCACCGTCGCGCGGTCGTTCACCAGTTCTTTCATCGCGCCCTGCTTGACCGTGCGCCCATCGTCGATCAAATAATAGCGGTCGGCGAGTTGGCTCGCCATTCTGAAATTCTGCTCGACCAAAAGGATCGTGGTGTGCGCGCTGAGCGAGCGAATCGATTCCATCAGCTGCTCGATCAGAATTGGCGCTAGCCCTTCGCTTGGCTCATCGATCAGGATCAAGCGATTGTCCGGCACGAGCGCGCGCGCGATCGCCAGCATCTGCTGCTGCCCGCCCGATAATTGTCCGCCGGACAATTTGATGAGCCGCTTGAGATCGGGAAAGAGTCCAAAGATCATTTCCGCGCGGCGCGCCAAATCACCCTTTTTGCGCTCGGCAATCTTGAGATTCTCCTCGACCGTCAGCGCGCGGAAGATCGCGCGATTCTCCGGCACATAGCCGATGCCCAGCGCGGCAATATCGTACGGTCGCTGCCCGCGCACGTCCTTGCCGGCGAAAACGACGCGTCCCTCGCGCGGCGGCGTGAGACCCAGGATCGATTTCAGCGTCGTCGTCTTGCCCGCGCCGTTGCGCCCCAGGAGCGCGGTGATGCTGCTCTCCGGTACTTCTAGCGATACGCCTTCGAGAATGTGAAACTGTCCGATGAAGGTTTGGATGGAATCGACTTCGAGAATGTTGTTCATAGCGGGTCGTGGTCAGTGAATCGTGGTCAGTGGACGGTGGGTAGTGGACAGTGGGCAGTGACGAGGATTTGCCGCCCACGACCTACTATCCACCATCCACTAACCACTACCCACTGGTGTAGAGTTCTCCCAGATACGCCTTCTGCACCTGTTCGTTTCCGGCAATCTGTGCGGGCGTTCCTTCTGCCAGCACTTGACCATAGTGCATCACCGTGATCGCGTCGGACACGTTCATCACGATGTCCATGTTGTGCTCGACAAGCAGAATCGTCTTGTCGCCTGCCTTGCGGATCTCGGCGATGAGCGCCATCAACTGCGGCACTTGCTCCGACGCCATCCCCGCCGTCGGCTCATCGAGCAGCAGTACTTGCGGGTCAGACGCGAGCAGGATGCCGATTTCGAGTTTGCGCTTGTCGCCGTGCGCGAGCGTGCTAGCAAGCGCGTCGGCTTTATCGACCAGTCCGACGCGCGCCAGCACATCGCGCGCGCGCGTCGCGTAATTGCGGAAATACGCCGCGGGCGCGATGAGATTGAGACTGTCGCGCCCCATCGCCTGCGCGGCAAGCCGGGTATTCTCGAACACCGTGAGGTTGGGGAAGACGTTGGTGATTTGGAACGAGCGTCCGATGCCGAGGTGCGCGATGCGATGCGGCGGCAGCGGCGTGATGTCGCGCCCGCGAAAGAGCACGCGACCGGCGGTCGGCTTGAAAATGCCGCTCAACAGGTTGAATAGCGTCGTCTTGCCCGCGCCGTTCGGCCCGATGATCGAGTGCAGCGAGCCGGCGCGCACGCGCAGCGATACGTCTTCGACGGCGATGAGACCGTCAAAGTCTTTGCGCAGGTGGTCGGCTTGGAGGATGATGTTATCGTCCATTGATTTCTCTTCCCTCCCCCGTCGG
>DAIDTM010000501.1 GCA_027457205.1 Anaerolineae bacterium
TTCGGCGAGACGCGCTAGTACGCGTGGATCGCGCGCGCGATCGGCAAGCCGCGCGCGTCGCGCGCGGTGGGTCGCGCGCTCGCGACAAACCCGATTCCGATCATCCTGCCGTGCCACCGCGTGATCGGCAGCGATGGCGGATTGCATGGCTACGGCGGCGGTCTGCCGATGAAGGCAATGCTGCTGAAACTCGAAGGCGCGATGCTGTCCTAGCCCGCGTTCAGCCGACAGAACAAAAAAGCACACGTCGAGCCGCGGGTGCGGCAAACAACGGGTGCTCTGGCATGATTCTGCGGACCGAAGCGTGGATTAACGCTGTCGTTTCTTGCTACGGAGGCGAATGAGCAACTCTGCCTTGATCGCTTGCAAGTGCAAGCGTTCGTGGGGGAGAAGGTGTCGTTCGAAATCGGTCTCCCGACCGAGGCGCAACACCTTGTCTACGAGTTCCTCGTCGCTCAAAAGAGAGAACATTGTGGTCGATCCGGCGTCAGCGTGCTGCTTTTGAGGTCCGAGCCCGACCATATTTAGTTTCCTCGGCAAATTAAAGTTGATCGTGGAGAATAATCTGAAAAGGGGCGGGAGTGGCGTTGCCCGCCCCTAATCCGTTGGAAGCAAGAGTGGCGCTACTTGCCCCCAATCGGCGTGAATCTGCTAAAAAGAGTCTGCAATCAAATGTTTTGATACGCGCGCGTGATCGGCGGCTGACAAAAAGGCGTTGCCGTACAAAACGGTACGCGGTTTTGATGGCACCGATGTCCTATTGAGCAATGTCTCCAATGCGCCTACAATGAGAATATCAGGAGGTCAATCATGTCACTCGACCCAGTAGCGGTGTCCTACACGGGTGTTCTCGTTGGCATGTTCGCTGCGATGCTCGTTGTGGCGCTGTGTGCCGCTGGGCATTACGCCCGCGCGCTACTCGAACCCTTTCTGTGGGAAGCAGTCGAACCGTCCTTACTTCAGGGCTATCGGTAAGTTTTCACTGACCGGCTGTTAGCCCAAGAGCACCTGCCGCCGACGCGCGAAACGCGTCGAGCCGCAGGTGCTTTGTCTTTCTGCCAGACTCATCGATTGACGCGTAAGATTTCTGCCGATTGCACGATATAGTTATTGTGCTACAATAACGCGGTGACGTCTGTGCGTTATCTACCTACGTGAGTCGGGAGCATCGAGCGATGTCGTGGTTCATTCTCCTCTTGTTGGGCGCGATTTGGGGTGCGTCGTACTTCTTTATCAAAATCGGCGGGGCAGAGATTCCGCCATTCACCTTTGTCGAAGCGCGGACGCTGATGGCTGCGCTCGCGTTGATGGCGGTGCTGGCGCTACGCAAGGAATCGATCCCGCGCGCGCGACGCGAGTGGCTGGTGCTCATTGGTATGGGAATTTTCAACGGCGCCATTCCGTACACGCTCATTACGTGGGGCGAAACGCACATCTCGAGTGGACTCGCGTCGATTCTCACGGCGGCGATGCCGTTGTTCACTGTGATCTTTGCGCATGTCTGGACGCGAGACGAACGGTTGACGCTCGTCAAGGCGGCGGGCGTGGCGGTCGGCTTTATCGGCGTCGTCATCCTGTTCATCCCTGATTTGCGTCAGGGCATCCAGATCGAATTTTGGGGACAATTCGCCGTGGTGGTCGCCGCGGCAAGCTACGGGCTGGCGACATTGATCGCGCACAAGTTTCTCGCCGGCACATCGCACGTCGTCGCGTCGGCGGGACAGTTGGCAAGCGCCGCGCTCGTTATGCTGCCACTCAGTCTTGCGTTCGATCATCCATTCACGCTGCGCCCGTCGTTCGAAGCGATGGGCGCGCTGTTGATCTTGTCCCTGATGGGCACGGCGTTCGCCTACGTTTTGTACTATTGGTTGATCGAACACACCGGCGCGACGCGTACGTCGCTGGTCACCTACCTGATTCCGATTACCGGCGTGATGTGGGGCGCGTTGCTGCTGAACGAACCGGTCGAGTGGGAAGCGCTTGTCGGACTGGCGCTCATTATCGCAGGCATTGGTTTGGTCAATCGCCAGAGTGCGCCGACGCGCGAGGCGATGGTTGCCGCGCCCACAGAAGGCGAATGAAAACGTGACGGCGGACGAATGACCGACGACGGAAATTATCCGTCCTCTGTCGTCCGTCTTCCGTCGTGGCTTTAGAAAATGACCAATTACGATATCCTCATCGTCGGCGCGGGACCGGCAGGGTCTGCCGCTGCCATTCAAATCGCCAATCGGCAACCTGATCTCGCGCGGCGAACGCTCGTCGTCGAGAAAGCTGTGTTTCCGCGCCTGAAACTCTGCGGCGGCGGCGTGACGACGCACGCCGACGCGCTGCTCGCGCAGTTGCGCGCCAACATCGACGTTCCCGCGTTTTCCATCCACGCGCTCAAGTTCACCTATCAGGATGTGGACTTTACTTTCCGGATGCAGAATGTTTTTCGCGTCGTTCGCCGCGAAGAGTTCGACGCCGCGCTCGCGCAGCGCGCTCGCGAACGCGGCGTCGAGTTGCGCGAGGGCGAGGCGCTGGTCGATCTTCAGCGCGACGATGCAGGCGTGAGCGTGCAGACGAAAAGCGGCACGTACCGGGCGAAGGTCGTGATCGGCGCGGACGGCGCGAACAGCGTTGTGCGGCAAAAATTGGGGCTGATGCGCTGGGACCGCATCTCGCGACTGATGGAAATTCTGACGCCAATCGACGCCGCGCGCGCGCCGGAGTTTATCGATCATACCGCGGTGTTTGATTTCACGCCGATTGCGCGCGGCGTGCAGGGTTATTACTGGGATTTCCCGTCGGTGAAACAAGGCGTGCCGGTGATGAATCGCGGCGTGTTCGATTCGCGGGTTCGTCCCGACCGCCCGCGCGCAGAGTTGAAGCCGATTTTCGACGATGCGCTGGCGGCGCGCCAGATCGAACTCGACGACGCGCATTTGCAGGGACATCCGGAACGCTGGTTCGACGCGTCGGCGGCGCATTCCGCGCCGCGTGTGCTGCTCGCCGGCGACGCGGCGGGGACCGAGCCGTTATTCGGCGAAGGGATTTCGCACGCGCTGAACGTTGGAATGATTGCCGCGGACGAGGCGTTGCGCGCGCTCGCGCGCGGCGATTTTTCGTTCGCGGATTATCAGCGCCGCGTGGCGTGGAGCGCGTTCGGTCGCCGTGTGCGGTTCAAGCGCGCGGTCGCGCACGTCGTCTATGGCAATCGCGGCGCGTGGTTTTATCGGCTGGGATTCAGCACGCTGCGATGGATCTTTGGCAAGTGAGAGGTAGCGGCTCGGTTGTTCAAGACGCGTTGTGCTTGATTTTCTGCGTTGTTGCCAGTATAATGCCGCCCAAGTGTTTCTACCCAGCCAGCTTCCCGCACGTAGTTCGCGGGCATCCTTGTCCCGCGATGGATCGGACAAATTGGTCAAGCCGGCGGGACTGAGCAGTGACATTTTCCGAGCGTGGAGAGAAGGGTGGCGCAAAAACAACCATCATCAGGCGCAACGCGGCGCGCCCGTCGCGCGCGGCAATCGCGCCCCAGCTTACTCGCGCGTTTGCGCGCGCTCACCGGCCGGACGCGCATCGTGGTGTACGGCGGGTTGATCGCGCTAGTGCTAATCATCGTCGCCGGCACAGGCAGCGCAGCGTACGGGATGCAGTTGGAAAACCACGACGTATTTTGCGCGTCGTGCCACACGGAGCCGGAATCAACGTACTATCAGCAATCGCTTGAAAAGAGTGCAGCGACGCTTGCCGCGTTTCATACGCAAAAGCAGGTGACGTGCATCGATTGTCATAGTGGCGGCGGACCCTTTGGACGCATCGAGGGGTTGTCGCAGGGCGTGGTTGATTTGGCAGCGTTCTACAGCGGCAATTATCATCGCCCGGCGATCACGCAAAACAAGCTCGGCGACGACTCGTGCCTCAAGTGTCACGGCGATGTCGTGGCGCGCCAGGATTTCAACAATCACTTTCATTTCTTTCTGGCGCGCTGGCAAAACATCGATCCGAACGCGGCGCATTGCGTGGATTGTCATGTCGCGCATCCCGCTGGCGATCCGACGCAGCAGTACATTTCGGTCCCTCAAGTCCAAGCAGTTTGTCAGCGGTGCCACACTGCTGTGGGCGCAGGCAATTGAAACGCAAGTGAATGGACCGAGATTGGTCGAAAGAAAATTTTGAGAGAGGAAGAAGGAAAATGGCGGATTTGGCAAAAAGCGCGCCCGCGGGCGCTGGTTTACGCGGGCGAATTGATTACAAATGGATCGTGCTGAGCGTGACGACGATCGGCTCGCTGATGGCGGCGATCGACGGCACGATCGTCACGTTGGCATTGCCCGATATGATGGTCAATCTACACGCCGAGTTGATCGAAATGATCTGGGTGATCATGGGTTATATCCTGGTCAGCACGGTTTTCCTGCTGACCTTCGGCCGCGTGGCGGATATGTTCGGCCGCGTGCGGATGTACAACCTCGGCTTTGTCGTCTTCACCATCGGTTCGCTGCTGTGCGGCTTGTCCGGCAGCGCGTTGCAATTGATCTTGTTCCGCCTCGTGCAAGGCGCGGGCGCGGCGATGATGGTGGTCAACAGCGCGGCGCTGATTACCGAAGTCTTCCCGCCGCACGAGCGCGGTCGCGCGTTGGGCATCAATGCTGTCACTTGGTCGATTGGCGGCGTCTTCGGTCCCATCCTCGGCGGCTTTATTCTGGCGGTGACCAACTGGCGTTGGATCTTTTTTATCAATATTCCGATTGGGATTTTCGGCGCGCTGTGGGGCTATCGCGCGCTGAAAGAAATGTCGGCGCGCAGGCGCGAGGAGAAATTCGATCTCGTCGGCGCGGCGACGTTCAGTATCGCCTTGATCGCGCTGCTCGTCGCGCTGACGCTCGGCATCGATCTGAGCTGGACCTCCTTGCCGATCGTCGCGCTCTTCATTTTGTTTGTCGTGATGCTCGCGGTTTTCTTCTGGTGGGAGCGCCGCACGGCAAGCCCCGTGCTTGATCTCTCGCTCTTTGCGAACCGCGTGTACAATTTCTCAGTCGTCTCGGCGATGCTGCAATCACTCGGTTTGTTTGCGGTCAGCTTCCTGATCGTGTTCTATCTGCAAGGCGTCCGCGGCTACGACGCGCTGACCGCCGCGTTGATGTTGATTCCGTTGTCGGTCGTGACGTCGGTGGTAGCGCCGATCAGCGGCTTGGTCGCCGACCGGATCGGCGCGCGGATTCCGGCGACCATTGGGCTGGTGCTGCAAGCCGCCGCGTTGTGGTGGTTCACGCGATTGACGGTGACGACCTCGTACGTCGAACTCGCGGCGGGTTTGGCGCTGATGGGTCTGGGCGGCGGAATGTTTTTCCCATCAAACACGAGCGCGGCGATGAATGCGGCGCCGAAGAACCGCCTCGGCATTGCCTCCGCCACGCTGGCGACGCTGCGCCAAGCCGGGATGGTCACCAGTTTCGCGTTGGCGCTGGCGGTTGCCGCTGGCAGCTTGCCGCGCGACGTGATGATGCAACTCTTCGTCGGAAACAACGTGACGCTGGGCTCCGCGCCGATGCAGGCGTTCGTGATCGGAATGCACAGCGCGTTCATGGTTTCGCTCGTGCTCCTTCTCTTTGCCGCCGTCATTTCGATGGTGCGCGGGAAAGAAGATCGACGCGGGCAGGCGGTCGCCGAGCAAGCGCCGGCGGAGTGATCGAAATAAACCTTCCAGGTCTCCGAGACCTGGAAGGTTTTTCTTACGTCGCCGCGCGCAGCCGATGCAGCGCGGTTTTTGTTTTTTCAAGCGGCACGCGGATGAGCCGGGAGAGGTTCACCATCTCCACGCACGCGAGTCCCCACAACGGAATGATCCAGAGCGGCGGTACCTCGCGCGTGATGTACGTCCATTCGCGCATCCACGTGCCCAGCCATTCGTACGTTCCGCCCAAGATCATACCGCAGACGTACAGCCCAAACGCCTCGTCAAGATCAAATCGGTAAAGCAGCAGCGCGATGCCGACGACGATGCCGGCGTAGAAATTCGCGTCGAGCCGCCCCGACCAATCGACTGCCGCGAGTCGCGGCGCGATGACCGCGAACGCGAGCGCGGGCAGCGCGACGAACGACGCGGCTTTGAGGTATTTGGAAATTGGACGCGGATTGGCGCGGACAAACGCGGATGAATTATTCTTGTCTGTGTTTATCTGTGTTCGTCTGTGTCCTATATCTTGCACGAGTTGGCGCAGATGCGTAACGGTCAGCAAGCCGATTGCCCACAACGGCGGCAAATAATCTGGCGGCGTCGCGTGATTCCAGTACGTCCACACGCCGCGCGTCGTGCCCCACCATTCGCCCCAGTAGCCGAGCGTGTACGCCGCGATGAAGAGCGGCACGTCCTTGCGATAATCGCTGCGATACAGCACGAGCGCGCTGACGACCGCGAGCGCGATCCACGCGGGCAAGCCGATCTGCGTTAGGATGATTTGCGCGGTCTGCCAGCCGCCCAGCGCGTAACGGACGATGACCCAGAGGAAGAAAAGGTTGGCGAGGACTTGGAACGCGAAATCCGCGAAAGGACGCGGAAACCGCGAAAGAAGAACGCGATGAGTCATGGAGTGGTCGGCGTTTTTGGTGTGTTCACAAAACGGCGCGGACGCAAGGGTTTTTCACCGAAATTGACCAGTAGAACAAGTTTCCGATTTGCCTTCGTCACGTATAACAAAGACTGCTCCACATCTTCGGGGCGAATAGCAGACGCCGCTTTCGTTTCTAACAGCAATTCATCTTGATCGTCCCAGCAGCGAAAATCCACGCGTCGGCGCGTAACCTCGACGCCATCGTAGGATATTGGGATTTCGACTTCACGGTCGAACTGCACTCCGAATTTCGGGAAAGCAATTGCGAGGGCACGCTGGTAATCGATCTCCATGCAGTGAACCCCCAGTTGCCGCTGAACATCAATGCACGCTGCGAGCACTTTGCCAGAAAGTAGTTCGAACTGATGTTTAGATGGTTGAGGCACTGTCCAACCTTTCGCGGTTTTCGTTTCTTTCGCGGCTTTCGTGTTCCTATCGCCTTATTGTTGCCTCGCGCTCCGGTCCCACCGATACCCACCGTACCGGCACGCCGACAAGTTTCTCGATCGTCTCAACGTACTGCCGCGCGCGCGGCGGCAAATCGGAATACTTGCGCGCCGCGCTGATGTCGGTGCGCCAGCCGCGCAGCGTGCGGAATGTCGGCTTGACTTGCGCGAGTTGATACGCGTTCAAATCGAAATAGCGCACGCGCTTGCCGTTCAGTTGATAGCCCGTGCAAACCTGAATCTCGTCAAACTGACTGAGGATGTCGAGTTTCGTCAGGAAGAGTTCAGACGCGCCGTTGAGTTGCGCCGCGAATCGCACCGGCTCCACGTCGAACCAGCCGCCGCGCCGCGTGCGCCCGGTCGTCGCGGCAACCTCGCGCAGCGCGCGCGCCGCGTCGCTCGCCTCGTCCATGATTTCGGTTGGCAGCGGTCCCGCGCCCACGCGCGTGGTGTACGCCTTGGTCACGCCGACGATGCGCGTGATCTCGCGCGGCGGAATGCCCAAGCCCGCCGTCGCCGCGGATGCCAGCGTCGTCGACGCGGTGACGAATGGATACGTGCCCCAGTCCGTGTCGAGGTTCGTGCCCATCGCTTGCTCGAGCAAGAATTTCTTTTTGGCGCGAAGACCGTTCTGCACGATTGGAAATAGTTCGGTGATAAATGGTTTAAGCGTCGCGTAATACTCGTGGTATTCCGCTTCGATCTTTTCAAATTGCAGCGTCGCGCCGCCGAGCCCGGCGATGATCTTGTTTTTGATTCCGAGTTGCACGCGCAATTTGCTCGCGAAGAGTTCCGCGTCGGCGAAATCGCTCCAGCGCAAGCCGTTGTAACTCACCTTGTCGGCAAACGTCGGACCGATGCCGCGCCGCGTCGTGCCGGTCGCGCCTGCGCCTTTCGCCTCCTCGTACAAGCCGTCGAGGATTTTATGGTACGGCATAATCAGGTGTGCGCGCGGTGAAATGAAAACGCGCTTGTCCAACTTGACGCCGGCGGCGCGCAGCGCGTTCATCTCTTCGATCAGCACCGCCGGATCGATCACCATCCCACCGCCGAGCAGGCAGCGCGTGCGCGGATAGAAGATGCCAGAGGGCACGAGGTGAATCTTGAATGTGCCGAACGGATTGACAATGGTGTGCCCGGCGTTGTTGCCGCCATTGTACCGCGCGACAAAATCGGCGTCCCGCGCGAGATAATCGATTGCCTTGCCTTTGCCTTCATCGCCCCACTGCGTGCCGATGACAACTGTAACGGACATGTATCCTCCAAAAATCGACGGAAGACGGATGACCGACGACGGAAATTATCCGTCCTCCGTCTTCCGTCCTCCGTCAAGTACTTGATCAACAATTTGCTCCGCAAGCCCGATGTACGAGAACGGCGACAGCGCGCGCAACCGCGCTTTGACCGATTCATCCACTGACAGCGTTTCGATCCACGCTGCGAAATCTGATTTCGTGATGTTCTTGCCGCGCGTCAACGATTTGAGCGACTCGTACGCGTCGGGCACGCCTGCCGCGCGGAGAATCGTCTGCGCGCCTTCGGCGATGACTTGCCAGTGCGATTCCAAATCCGCGCGCATCTTTTCGATGTTGGCGTCGATGCGGTCCAGTCCGCGCGCGAGATTCGTATAGGCGATGAGACTATGCCCCAGCGCGACGCCGAACGTGCGGCGAACAGTTGAATCGGACAGATCGCGCTGGAGACGCGAAGCCGGCAATTTCTGCGCGTAATGCGCGAACAGCGCGTTGGCGATGCCGAGGTTTCCTTCCGCGTTTTCAAAATCGATGGGATTTACCTTCTGTGGCATCGTCGATGAGCCGACTTCGCCGGCGACCGCGCGCGAACGCAGGTAATCGTCGCTGATATAGCGCCACACGTCTTGCGCCAAGTCGATGAGGACCGAATTGGTCAACCGCAGCGCGTCGAAATAACGCAGCCAGTTGTCAAACGGTATCAGTTGCGTCGTGACCGCATTCGGCTCCAGGTCGTACGCGTGAATGAACGCATCACCAAAGCCAAGCCAGTCGATTTGCGGCGCGGCGGCGGCAAGCGCGTTCAGATTGCCGACCGCGCCGGTGAGTTTCGCTTCAAAGCGATGCGCCGCTAGAATCTCGCGCTGCTTTTTCAGCCGCGCGAGAAAGACCGCGAACTCCTTGCCCAGCGTCGTCGGTACTGCGGGCTGACCGTGCGTGCGCGCGAGCATTGGCGCGCGCTTGTATTCGCGCGCGAGCGCGGCGAGTCGCGTGAGAATTTCGTCGAGCGCGGGGAGAATGACCGCATCGCGTGAGTCGCGCAAGGCGAGCGCCTGCGCGATGATGTTCACGTCTTCCGAGGTCAGCCCGAAGTGCAGCCACTCGACGACATCGGCAAGCGAGGTCGCGGCAAGACGCGCGCGCAAGAAATACTCGATCGCTTTGACATCGTGGCGCGTCGTGCGTTCGAGTTCTTTGATGGCGCGCGCGTCGGTGGAAGAGAAACTTGAGGTTAGAGATTGGAGAGTGGAGATTTCGGCGGCGGCGAAGGGGCGGACGAGACGCGCGGCGCGCGACAGCGCTAGCAGGTAATCGATCTCGACGCGGACACGCTGGCGGAGGTACGCGGATTCGGAAAAATATTCTCGCAACGGCGCGGTTTCGCGCGCGTAGCGTCCGTCGAGCGGGGAAAGCGCGTTCACGGATTCATCGTCAGGCACGCGGAGATTATAAAAGTGTTGCGCGGAAAGGTCAAGTAACGTATAATCGCGCGCGGTTGATGATACCATGTCATTGCGAAGAGCATCCTGAGCGCAGCGAAGCGAACTCGGAGGATGCGACGAAGCAATCTCTGCACATTGGTAATGAGATGGCTTCGCCGCTTCGCGGCTCGCAATGACAGAGCCCTAGTACTACTTTGTCATTTGAGTGAATTTCAGGTAAGCTGGGGGCATGGAAAAAGCCACTCGTATTCCTCAAGCCCCGAGCGAACCCATGCCGGAACTGGCAAAGTTTCTTGCCCAGTTTCAGGTGCACTTTAACAGACGGGAAAGCCAACAGGCCACCGAACGGTACATCACCGGACTTCTAACCGAGCATCCCAATAAGAACTGCGACACCTTGGCGACCATCGTCCCACGGACGAATGAACAACGTCTCCAGGGTTTACTGACAACGATGGCGTGGGACGAGAACGATCTCAATCGCCAACGGGTGCACGCGATGTCTGCGTTGCCTACCGAAGGCAATGGTGTGTTACTCTTCGATGATACCGACTTTCCCAAGCAAGGTCGTGCGTCGGTCGGCGTCGCCCGTCAATATTCCGGCAGTTTGGGCAAGCTAGCCAATTGCCAAGTCACGGTCAATTGCACCTATGCCGAACGCAGTATCGCGTGGCCGATCTCCACGCGGTTGTATCTGCCCAAAGCATGGATCACCGATACAGTCCGCCGCCAACGCACCCACGTGCCTCCCGAAGTGTCCGCGCAGACGAAATGGGAAATCGCCTTGGACTTGCTGGACGAAGCGATCGCATGGGGCGTCCGCCATGCGTGTGTCGTTTGCGATGCCGGGTATGGCGATAATCCTCCATTTCTCGATGGTTTAGAAGCTCGCCGGGAACGCTATGTCGCTGCCATCCGGGTTGATTTTGCCGTCGTTGGCTGGCGCGGGGCCACGCCGCAACGGGCCGACCAACTCGTCGCCGCACAAACCGAGCGTGCGTGGGCGACGTTGCGCTGGAAAGAAGGGAGCATCGGTTGGCCCAAAGCGCGTTTCATCGCCCTTCGCTGTTGGCGCGTGGATGGTCAAGGTGCACGACGCATCGGTTGGTTGATTGGGCAGCGTCCAGCGCGCGGCGCGACCGGCGACTGGAAATATTTCTGGAGCAATTGTCCGGCACGCACTCCGTTAGGCGTCATGGTCGAATATGCCCATCGGCGACACTGGGTCGAACAGTATCACGAAGAAGCTAAGAGTGAATTGGGCTGGGACCAATATCAAGGACGCTTGTGGACGGGCTTCCACCGTAACGCGGTCTTAGTGATGTTAAGTTTCAGTTTCTTAGTCTGGCTCGAATGGCAACAGCGCCAAGCGCAACCCCAGGTTGGGCGACCCCGCCAGACTTTTTCCCCCACGACGGGATAAGCGCAGACGGTCCATCGCTTCGGTGCATCGCCAAGTCATTGATTGGTTACGTGGAGCGGCCATACGCGAGCTGGTTGCACAAAATCTAATTGCGCTGTTCTGTGCAAGAATGATCTAACAAAGTAGTACTA
>DAIDTM010000502.1 GCA_027457205.1 Anaerolineae bacterium
GCAAGCGCGCCGGCGAGAACCTGCACATCGGGGTTTGCCTGCTTGGCGACCGGATAGACCGCCTGCAATAATTTGACATAGCCGGCAGGATCGACCGGGCGATAGCCCCATTCGAAATTGGTGTTCGGCTCGTTCCAGATGACGATGTACTTGATGCGCCCCTTAAAGTGCGTGACGAACTCGCGGACGAAATTCGCAAAGTCCGCATAGTGCGCTTCGTCGAGATAACTGGTTACAGAATCTTTCGGGCGCGCCCAAGACGGCACAAAGCCCAGCCGCGCGATGACGGTCAATCCCTGCCGCCGCGCGTGATCGACCACGAGATCGGCGTGCGACCAATCGTATTGTCCCTGGGCGTTTTCGATATAGCCCCACGTAATATATTCGACGATCCACGACGCGCCCATCTCGCGCACCATTTGCAGCGTCTTTTGGATCTTCCACTCTTCGACTTCGTCCGTGAGACGCGTGTGGATGCCGATTTTGGGATTGGTCGTGTGAACAGTTTGCTGCGGACCCAGCGTCACCAAAATCGGCGGCGGCGCGCCGAGCCAGTCGATGAGAACAAAAAGCGCGACCAGTTCGAGTAGGCGCACAAACGACGAAGGACGAATGATGGAAGACGAACGGCTTGCCCTGCGCCCCGCGCCTTTTGCCGCCGGCGTGCTCATTGACAAGAATCGCATATTCGAGTTACAATGCTTTCGTGTGAGTACCTTACCAACTGAATCATCCTCCGTATGGTTCGCCTCTGCCTGGTATTGGAAAGGAGGTATTTATAATGGCAGAAAATGGCGAAGTCGCGTTGTTTATCGACTTTGAAAATGTTCGTTATGGCTTGAAAAACAATTACGGACGCGAACCCGATCCGCAAACTCTGATGGCAAAAGCGCGCAAGTATGGTCCGGTCGCGCTCGCGGTCGCGTATGCTGATTTCACCGAGCACCCGGATTTTTTCCGCCGCAAGCTCGAGGTTGCCGGCATCACGCCGCGCGATGTGCCGCGGCGCAGCCCGGACGTCGCCCACAAATCGTCGTCCGATATGGCAATGCTGATGGACGTGATCGACTGTCTGCTCGACCGACCGACCGTCAATACGTTGATGCTGATGACCGGCGACAGCGATTTCATCAGCGTCGTCGCGCGGGCGCGGCATCGATTTGGAAAAAGAGTGATCATCGCCGGCGTACCCGGCAGCGTGTCGAATGATCTCATCGCCTCCGCCGACGCCGCCGATCCTATCGTCGAGCCGGACTGGGCGCCGTCCGCGCCGCAGGAATCCCCCGCCGTTTTTGATTCGACTTTGACCCCGGAGACTCTGGCGTCTACCGATTCGACCGAACTATCTGAGACGGAGCGCCGCTTGATCTTTCTGATCGATCACTTGGATCGCAACCGACCGTATCTCACGTTTCTCTTTGTCAAAACCCATGCGCTCTCACCGAACAGTCAGTTGACGCTCAGCCCAATGCAGGTGGATCTCGTTTTGACCCGGTTCAAGGAACGCGGCATCTTGCGCGATGAAGTGCGCGAGATGGATGGGCGCACGCTGCGTTTCCTGTATTTTATGCGCGATAACCCGCTCGTTCAAAATGTGCTGAAGGACAAGCCCCCTTCGTTTTGATCTAGTGTTGCAGAAGCCGCCGTACGGATTACAGTCACAGACGAGGGAGACCCACCGGTCTCCCTCGTTTTTTGGTTCGTGAGCGCACGGCGCGCCGCGTCGGGTCGAACGAAGGCGGGCACACCATATCGCCAATCGCCGCCGTCGTCAAGCGGCGTCGTCCAACGCCAATGCGTCTGGTGCGCGCCGCAGCACGCCCCAGATCAGGTGATACAACGCGTACAGTTCCCACGCAAAGGGCACATAGCCGCCGTAGCCCAGCACCGGCATCTCGAAGACCTTGAGAAAGCCGACGAACGGTACGGTGTAGTACCACTTGGGCATCGCAAAGAAATTCCACATTTCC
>DAIDTM010000503.1 GCA_027457205.1 Anaerolineae bacterium
GCTGCGCGCCGGGTTCCAGCGGCAGGTAACTCTTGGGGAAACCTGTTGCCTCCGGGCAAAAGATACATTCGCCGGGGCAGGGATAGGGGCTGGTCAGCACGGCGACCGGCGCGACGCCGGAACTTGTGCGGATCGGACGCAGCCGCAATCGGTCGAACACGGTTTGCTCGAAGGGGATGACGCCGCGCGCGACCATCTCGCGGTAGGCGTCGATGACGCGGTCTTGCGGCACCGGCTGTCCGTTCTCGTGGACGTGCCGCAGGATGAGCAGATTCAGTTTCGTCGGCGACAAATCGTCGGCGGCGCGCACGGCTTGGAACAGCGCCAATAGCTCATCGGCGTGCGCGTCAAGGTCGAGCGACGCGTGATGCTTTTGCGTCCACCGGGCGTAGCGTAGTTTTTGTTCTTTATCGAAAGCGACCATTCTTGGACACTCTAATCGCGAACCAACTGCTCGCCATCAATCGGAAATTCTATTCCGATTTTGCGCGCGCGTTCTCGGAAACACGTTCGAGCGCGCAGACGCGGCTGGACCGAATTGTAGCGTACATTGCCGACGATGTAAAGGTGTTGGATGTCGGCTGCGGCAACGGGCGATTGGCGGAGCGGATCGAAAAAGAGGGACGGCGTGTGAGTTACGTTGGCGTCGATGCGTCGCCCGAGTTGATCGCGCTGGCTGCCGCGCGCCAAGCCAAACTGCATCGGGTCGTCGCGGAATTTCTCCTTGGCGATATTACCGCGCCGGAGTGGGACCGCGCGCTGTCGCCGGCGTCGTTTGATCTGGCGATCGCGTTGGCGGTGCTGCATCACATTCCCGGTTTCGATCTGCGCTGCCAGGTCTTGCGGAACATTCGCGCGCGGTTGAAACCGGGCGGCGCGTTCGTGATGACGAACTGGCATTTTGAGCGAAACGAACGCCTGCGGAAGAAAATCGTGCCCTGGTTATCGGTGGGGATTGACGAGCGCGATCTGGAGCCGGGGGACGCGCTGTTGACCTGGGAACGCGGCGGCGTGGGGTATCGGTATTGCCATCTCGTCACCCAGTCCGAGGTACTACGCATGGCAGAGCAAAGCGGATTTCAAGTCGTCCAACAATTTTACGCCGATGCGGATTTGAACCTGTACAGCGTGCTCCAACGTCCAAAATAAGTTCATCCATTTTTTACATCATTCTCATCTGTCTCTAATCTGGCAATGCGATACTACCAGCGAGATGGGGGATGCCAAGTTTAGCGGAGCATGAGGCTGCGAGTTTCCTGGCCTGGGCTGTTATGCAACGCAAGGGCATTCCCTGCCAGGAGGGACAAGTCCTATCTCCCATCTTAATCCAATTGCATCTTTCCTCCTCCTTATCGCTACTCGTCCCGTGACGATATGCGACTCCCCCCTGAGGCGCAACGCGCTGTGGCTGTCATAGGTCACAGCGCGTTGACGCGTCTATCGATGCGCGCTATAATCAGCCACGACGGGTAGGGCAAATTTGGAATTTGTCCTACTGCTTTTGAGGAGTGAGGATGCGCGATCGCACTGCGATGTGGATCGATACTTTTGCTTCTATTTCTACGCCTGAAGAATTTTCTCTTTCGCCTGATGGTTCCACCGTCGCATTCACGCACGACGTGAACGGCTATTCGCAAATCTTTACGCTGCCGCTTGTACGCGCGGCGTGGCATAGTCAAATCACCGCGGGGCTGACGGACTCGACGGAACCGACCTGGTCGCCGGACGGCGCGCAGATCGCATTCATCCGCGACCACGCGTTGTGGATCGTCGACGCCGATGGCTCGCGTGCGCGCGCGTTGACGGAGCATCCGGCGGGCAACACCGATCCGCGTT
>DAIDTM010000504.1 GCA_027457205.1 Anaerolineae bacterium
GGACAAAGCAGGTCCGCTCAAGCATCGGCGGCGCGCCGCTCGGTTTTGGCTTTACCCTCAAGTCATCGCATCTCCGAACGCTTTTGTCTCCCACTGCCCCACAACTGGTCTACCGCGACGAAAGTCCACCCACTGATAGAACCCTACTGGTATCGGATACGTTATCGCTTGGACGACGTGAGGTAGCCGTTGAATTGTGGGCGATTCGCGCGCCCGATTCTGCGCGGATTCAGCTCAAGGCATCGGTGGCATCGTCGATCGAGTTGCCGGGACCACTGCACGCGATCCTGCGCTGGAACGACCATCGCGCTAGCGCCATCGTCCGCGACGGCGAATGTGTCTTCGACGTTCCCGCAGCCGCGCTGGAAAACGCACGTGACTTACGCATCGAGTTTGAAGTGACGCCGTCGAACCTTGCCGCCGAGAAGCCGCGTGCCGACTGATCTGTCGTTTGCGCTGATGGGACCACCGTAAACAAAAAAAACGCGCGGGTCGATGATGACCCGCGCGTGATTGTTTGAATCGTACTGGTTTTCTTATTTGCGTCCGAGCGCGGCGAGCATTTCCTGAACGGAAGTGAACTTGACGCGCGGGCGACCCTGCGCCTGCCCCTTCGCCACTTCCATCTTGTCGAGCGCGAGCCAATCGGCAAAGGAAAAAAACTGCGGCTGGCGCTCACGCACCAGTTTGTCGATGCTGCCCGTGTCCGGCTGCGACGGCTGGAGCGTCATCCCCTTCTGCAAATCCTCCAACATGCACATCGCCGTTTCCACCGAGTCCGGTTTGTTCGTGCCGATGACGCCGCTCGGTCCGCGCTTGATCCAGCCCGAAGTGTATTGACCCGGCAGCGGCTGCTTTGTAGTGGGATCGATCACGCGCCCGCGTTCATTCAAGATGACGCCCCACTTGTCGTTGAACGGAACTCCCGGCAGCGCGACGCCGCGATAGCCGACCGAGCGAAACACCAGCCCAACCGGCAACTCTTCGAATTGGTCAGTCGGCTTGGGGCTGATTGTGCCGGTTTCGTTTTTGAACAGCACGTTCCGCACCGCGCGCATCTTGACGACGCGGTTGTCCGAATCGCCGATCAGTTCCACCGGCGAGATCAAAAAGCGGATGAACAATTTGCGCGATTTTCCCGTGGGCGTGTGCTGCGCGTACGCCTGCAGGATTTGCACTTTTTTCTGCAGCGTGGGATCGTTACTGGCGGACACTTCCGCCTGGCTGATCGCGTCCAACTGCGCCTCTGCCGGCAGAACCAGCGCGTCGGCGTCTTCGAGTTCGCCTACTTCTTTGATTTCCGGATTCGTGAATGCGGCTTGCGCCGGACCGCGGCGTCCCAGCAGATAGACTTCTTTGATGCGGCTGTGGCTCAGCGCGTCGATGGCATAGTCCGCCATATCGGTCACCGCCAGCTCCTTCGGCGTGAGCGACAGAATCCGCGCCACGTCGATAGCGACGTTGCCGACGCCGACGACTGCCACGCGTTCAACGGAGAGATCGAACTGACAGTCGCGAAAATCCGGATGCCCGTTGTACCACGCGACGAATTCGGTCGCCGGGTGGCTGCCCTTCAGGTCTTCGCCGGGAATTCCCATCCGTCGATCCGTCTGCGCGCCGGTCGCGAACAGAATCTGGTGGTAATGCGCTTTGAAATCGTCGAGCGTCAGGTGTTTGCCCAACTCGACATTTCCGTAGAATCGAAAATTGGGCTTGGTGGCGATGCCTTCAAAGACTCGGGTGACCGTCTTGATCTTCTGATGGTCTGGCGCAACTCCGCCGCGCACCAAGCCATACGGAGTCGGCAATCGGTCGAACATGTCGATCTGGACGACCAGCCCGGCTTGTTTCATCAAATGGTCCGCCGCGTAGAACGCCGCTGGTCCCGAGCCGATAATCGCGACGCGCAAGGGATTTGTTGCGATGCCGAGAGTGGACATGAAATGATTATCCTTTGCCAACTTGGGTTTGAAGCGTATCGATCTGTCCTTTGTATTCGTTGAGTTGCGCCTTGACGAGATCGCCAATCGAAACGATGCCGACCAGCTTGCCTTCATCCACGACCGGCATGTGACGGAACCGTCGGTCCGTCATCGTCTGGAGCACTGCATTCAAGTCATCCTGCGGCGAGCCGGTCACGACATCGCGCGTCATCACCTGGCTGATGCTCGCAGCGAAGATGTCCTGGCTCTTGACAGCATGGCGAACGATATCGCGTTCCGAGAGGATGCCGACCGGTTTGCCCGCCGCGTCGACCGCCACCAGCGCGCCGATGTTATGCTTGTTCAGCAAAGCAATGGCTTCGCGGATGGTTTGTTCGGGATGAATCGTCACGACGTTCATACCTTTTGTAGCGAGAACAGCGCTAATTTTCATTTATCTCGTCTCCTTGCCGGATGTCATTCGGCTGACGCACGCGTTTTCGATAACCCCGCTTGGTGAACAATTATACCACAAATTCGCATCGGCGCGCACAGAAATTGCGTCGAACCGGCGGAGCGAATTGACAACGTCGTCGAATCGAAACATAATACCCGCACCATGACCGACTCGAACCCCACGCACATCGATGCGCTCGTCGCGCGTTGGCGCGCCGATTCCGAAATCCATCCGAATGTCGCGGCGTGGCGAACGCTTCCCGCGCAAGCCGCGCGGTTTGAACCATTTCCAGGCGACCTGCACCCCGCGCTGACCGAATCGCTCCGCGCGCGCGGTATCGGCGCGCTCTACTCGCACCAAGCGACCGCATGGCAAGAAACGCGCGCCGGCAAGCACATCGTCGTCGTGACCGGCACCGCGAGCGGCAAGACGCTGTGCTACAATTTGCCGGTGCTCGACCGCGCGCTGCGCGATCCGCAGGCGCGCGCGCTGTACCTCTTTCCAACGAAAGCGTTGGCGCAAGATCAAGTCGCCAACCTCAAGGATGAAGTTGGAAGGATGAAGGCGGAGGAAGGTTCTTCATCCTTCATCCCTCATCCTTCATCCTTCGCAACTTACGACGGCGACACGCCGACCGATAAGCGCGCGGCGATTCGCGCGAATGCGCGCATCGTCGTCAGCAATCCCGATATGCTCCACACCGGCGTCTTGCCGCATCACACGCTCTGGGCAGAATTTTTCCGCCACCTCCAATTCGTCGTCATCGACGAGATGCACGCATACCGCGGCGTGTTCGGCTCGCACGTTGCGAACGTGCTGCGGCGATTGAAACGCGTTGCAGCATTTTACGGCGCATCGCCGCAGTTCATCCTGACTTCAGCGACGATTGCGAATCCGCGCGAACTCGCCGAAAACCTGATCGAAGAACCGGTTGCACTGATCGACAACGATGGCGCGGCGCGCGGCGAAAAGCATTTCGTCATCTACAATCCGCCGGTCGTCAACCGCGCGCTTGGAATGCGCCGCAGCGCGTTGCTCGAAAGCGTTCGCCTCGCGCAGGAATTGTTGAAGCAGAATATCCAAACGATTGTCTTCGCGCGTTCGCGGCAAAGCGTGGAGGTAATGTTACGATACCTGTCCCCCTCCCCTGTCAACGAC
>DAIDTM010000505.1 GCA_027457205.1 Anaerolineae bacterium
CGACAAAGATGGCGTCGAGATCGAAGTCCTGACGCCGAGTTTCCAAGAAAACCATCGGATCGATCTAGGACCGCGCTTGGCGTTGGCGTCGCCGCCGCTGCCGCTGGCGGATTTGCTCCTGATCAAACTGGCGCGCGTCAAGTTTGAGGAGAAAGACATCACCGATTCGATCGCGCTGCTGCTTGATCATCGCGTCGGACGCGGCGAAGGCGAGGACCAGATCGACCGCGAGTACATCGCGAAACTCGCGTCGAAGAACTGGGGCTTGTTCACGACCACCTACGACAATACGGTCGCGTTGGAAAAGATTCTTGACAAATACTTGGAGCCGGAGGAGGCGCAACTAGTTTGGCGGCGTATCGAGCTGCTGCAAGAGGATATGGATCGCGCGCCCAAGTCGTTTGGGTGGATGGTCAATCAGTTTCTCAAAAGACCGACTGAAGTACCGCGGTAAGTGAAAACGGACGCGGATTAACGCGGACGAACGCGGATCAATCGTCAAATGTTGGAATGAAAACATCGAGCCGAAAGACTCGATGTTCTTCTATCCGCGAGAATCTGCGTTCATCCGCGTCCAATTATCACACGTTGAATCGGATGTTCAGAATGTCGCCGTCCTGAACGACGTACTCTTTGCCTTCCAGACGCAGCACGCCGCGCTTGCGCGCCTCCGCCAGATCGCCCGCCGAGATCATGTCCGCATACGAAATCACTTCCGCGCGGATAAAGCCGCGCGCCAGATCGGTGTGGATCACGCCCCCAGCGTCCACGGCATTCGCGCCCACGCGCACTGTCCACGCGCGCACCTCGTCCTCGCCGACGGTGAAGAACGATTGCAGTCCGAGCAGCGCGTAGGATAGCCGGATGACTTTCGATAGCCCCGGTTCGGTGATGCCGTACTCTTTGAGAAACTCTTGCGCGTCCTCCGGCGACATCTGCGCGAGTTCCATTTCGAGCTTGCCTTGCAGCGCGGCGAGCATCGTCCTCTGGTGTTCGTACCTAACGATGGTGCTCGGTTCACTCACGGCGCGGTCGCCAGTGTTGAACAGGACGAGTTGCGGCTTTGCCGTCACCAGCGCGAGATTTTTCATAATGCGGAGGTCGTCGTCACTGAGCGGCAGATCGCGCAGCGGCTTGCCAGCTTCCAATTGCGGCTTGAAGCGCAGCACGAGTGCTTGCTCTTTCAGTTGCGCGTCGCGCTCCGCGGGCGTGCCGCCGCGCTTGCCGAGCGTTGCTTCAAGCCGTTCCAGCCGTCGCTCCACGACCGCGAGGTCGGACAGGATCAATTCGGTGTCGAGGATTTCGAGATCGCGCGCCGGGTCGATTGTCTCTTCGATGTGCGGCACGGTCGGATCTTCAAACGCGCGGACGACGTGCAGCAGCGCGTCGTTCTGCACGATCTGGTTCAGCAGATTGCCGTCGATGCCGCCTTTTTCGCCGATACCGCGCGCGAGTCCGGCGATGTCGTTGTACTGCACCTGCGCGCGCGTCGTCTTGCGCGGGCTGAACATTTTCGAGAGCGTGTCAACGCGCGGATCGGGCACGTCGACCATCGCGGTGTGGATTTCCAACTTGCCGGACGAGAACGCCGCGGTCTCGATCTTGCCGCGCGTCAGCGCGTTGAAGATGGTCGTCTTACTGCTGTTGGGGAGTCCGATGATTCCGATTTGCATAGGGCAGAGTATAGCACGACTGAGGGAAAAACAAAAACCTCACCGCGAAGACGCGAAGATCGCGAAGCCTTTTTCCGTTTTTCTTTGCGCCCTTTGCGCCTTCGCGGTTCAGGGCAACCTTTTTTCAGGCGAGTCGTTAACGGCAATTGGCTCCGTCTCATCCCGCAGCGGCGCAAGCCCAGACGTTATTTGCCCTTTTCCAGCGTCTCGATCAGGAAGAGGATTTCGGCAGCCATCGAGTAGTTCAAATCCGGGACATCTGCAAGTGCGCGGTCGCGGCTGCCGGCGACGATGGCTTCAAGGGCGTGGAAGAAAGCGCGGAACGAAGCGTTAGCATCGGGCCGGGCAGCGAGTTGCCGGAGGAGGGGCGCGGCTTTGGCTGGGTCGCCGGAGTGCAGCGACTGGGTCACGGCGAGAGCAATGCGACCTGGCGCGTCGTGGTTCTCGCCGCCATCGCGACGGTAGGCGAGGTAGCAGACGATGGCTTTCTGCTTTGCTTCCGCGGCAGCGGCGGGGTTGCCCGCGTCCGTCTCGATGTCGGCTAGGATGGACCAGGACGCCCACGGCGAAGACGCATGACCGAACTGCGCACCACATTCGATCGCCCGACGGATTTCTTGCCGCGCTTCATCGAGGCGGCGGAGCTTGCGGAGCGTGGCGGCGAGATTGTTTCTCGTCCTGCCTTCGTTCGCCGCGTCGCGGATCTCGACATACTTGTCTGCGGCTTGCCGGTAAAAAGTTGTGGCTTCCTCCGGGCGGTTGAGTTGACCGTCATACAAGGTCCCCAGTTGCAGGAGCGTGCTCGCCTGCCCGGCGACATTTCCGAGCCGCACCTTGATCGCGAGCGATTTGCGGTAGCAATCCTCCGCCGCATCCGGCTGCCCTGCCTCCTGATGCACTCTGCCGGTCTGATGCCAGCTCACGGCAACCATGCCCGGTTCGTCCAACTGCGTGAACCGCTCGCGCGCTTCGGCGTGCGCCTTCAGCGCCTCTGGGTAGCGGTGCTGTAACATGCGGAC
>DAIDTM010000506.1 GCA_027457205.1 Anaerolineae bacterium
GCGCGGCAGGTTGAGGGGACGGTCAACGGCATCGGCGAGCGCGCCGGCAACACGTCGCTGGAAGAAGTCGTGATGACGCTGCGGACGCGGCAATCGTTTTACGGCTTGACGACCGGCATCGACACGACCCAGATCGCGCGCACGAGCCGGCTCGTATCGAACTATACCAGCATCCCGGTCCAGCCGAACAAGGCGATTGTCGGCGCAAACGCGTTCGCGCACGAAGCCGGCATTCACCAGGATGGAATGCTCAAGCATCACCTCACGTACGAGATTATGCGTCCAGAGACCGTCGGCGTCGCGCAGTCCAATCTCGTACTCGGCAAACATTCGGGACGCCACGCGCTGCAAGTGCGCCTGACCGAACTCGGTTACCAGATGAGCGACGCCGATTTGCAGCAGGCGTTTCAGCGCTTTAAGGAACTCGCCGACAAGAAAAAAGTCGTGACGGACGCCGATCTCGCCGCGCTTATCGCCGACGAATTCTATCAGCCGCCGGAAGTTTTCGCGCTCGAAGACATTCAGGTGACGTGCGGTCGTCACGGTATGCCAACTGCGACGGTGCGCCTGCGCGGTCCAGATGAACGAACCACCGTGCGCGCGGCAGTTGGCACCGGACCGGTCGATGCGGCATACAAGGCGATCGACGCGATCGTCAACGCGCCGAACACGCTCGTCGAGTACAGCGTCCATGCGGTCACGGAGGGCATCGACGCGCTCGGTGAAGTGACGGTGCGTTTGCAATCGCACGAGCCGGAGCCGCGCACGCTAGGCGGTCACGGCGCGGACACGGATATTATCGTCGCGAGCGCCAAGGCGTACCTCGCCGCGCTGAACAAATTGGTCGCGGTCGAGGAACACGCGCCGCGTTTGCACGCGCAGCATTCCGAAATGAGCGCATCAAATTCGTAAAAACTTATTTCCACGAAGGACACGAAAGAACACCAAGTGAAAGCCTTTGTGCTTCTTCGTGTCCTTCGTGGGCACACAGATTTTCAGGAGAATTGAAAATGGAACCAACTCAAACCACGAATCCATCCGAAGAATCGCAAGCCGAACCAACCCAGCGCGCGCTCGACCCGTTTTTTGAAGCGAGCACGCCGCGCGACCACGCGAACCAGTGGGACGTGAGCGCGCTGTGGCGCGAAAGTGCGGTCGAGGCGAAGAAATCCAATAAGGATGCTGACTCGCAATGACGTTGTCGCGTACGCTCTTCGATAAAATCTGGGACGCGCACGTCGTCGCGCAAGAGCCGGACAGTCCCGCCGTGCTCTACGTCGATCTCCATCTCGTTCACGAAGTCACTTCGCCGCAGGCGTTTCAGGGCTTGCGCGAGCGCGGCTTACAAGTGCGCCGCCCCGATAAAACTTTTGCGACGCTCGATCACAGCATTCCGACCGACGGCGTCTTTCCGATTGCTGACGCGATTGCGGCAAAGCAGATCGCGCAGATGGAAACCAACTGCCGCGACTTTGGTATCTCGCTCTTCGGGCTAAGCGACGAGCGGCGCGGCATCGTGCACGTCATCGGA
This sequence comes from Anaerolineae bacterium, assembly GCA_027457205.1. Lineage (GTDB taxonomy): Bacteria > Chloroflexota > Anaerolineae > UBA4142 > UBA4142 > DAIDTM01. The sequence goes on from DAIDTM010000506.1 coordinate 1,532, forward strand.
CCGGAACTTGGACTGACGCAGCCGGGCACGACCATTGTCTGCGGCGACAGTCACACCGCGACGCACGGCGCATTCGGCGCGCTGGCGTTCGGCGTCGGCACGAGCGAAGTCGAGCATGTGCTGGCGACGCAGTGCCTTTTGCAGTCCAAGCCCAAGACGATGCAGGTGCGGATCGACGGCGTGCTGTCGCGCGGCGTCACCTCGAAAGACATCATCCTCGCGCTCATCGCGAAAATCGGAATCGGCGGCGGGACCGGGCACGTGATCGAGTACGCCGGCTCGGCGGTGCGCGCGTTATCGATGGAAGCGCGGATGACGATGTGCAACAAGACGATTGAAGCCGGCGCGCGCGCCGG
>DAIDTM010000507.1 GCA_027457205.1 Anaerolineae bacterium
GTGATCTTGCTCGACGGCACGGCGACCGACAAACTGGCGAGCGCGATGCAGGCGGCAGGCGCGCGCGACCTCATCGCCGGACGCTTCGACAATTTGCCGGCGGCGGTCGAGCGCGCGCGGAGCGTCGCGCGTCCGGGCGATGTCGTTCTCCTCTCGCCCGGCTGCGCCAGTTTTGGAATGTTCGCGAATGAGTTCGAGCGCGGGGAGCAGTTCAAGTCCATGGTGAGTCAGTTAGTCGTCTAGTCGTGTAGTCGCATGGTGAGACGACCAAGCGACTACTCGACCAAGTGACCAGGAGACTAGAGATGGCTGTTCAAGAACAAACACGCACGCGTTGGATCGAGAGCGTACCGCATTTCGATTACGTTCTCTTCGCGATCGTTGCCGCGCTCCTCGTCGTGGGCTTGATTATGGTCTGGAGCGTGACGTTCCCGCCGCGCGTCGGACTGGGATTGCCGGACCCCGAATCGTTCGCCGTCAAGCAGCTGGAGTACGCCGCGCTCGGGCTGGTGGTGCTGTTCGTTCTGGCGCGCGTCGATTATCGCGTGTGGGGCAAGCTGGCGATTCCGTTGATGGCGGCGACGATCATCGCGCTGATCGCGATTCTCTTTATGCCGGAGAACAACGGCGCGCGCCGCTGGATTCTCAACGGATCGTTTCAGCCCGCCGAGGTCGCCAAATTCACCGTCGTCATTTATATGGCGCGCTGGCTCTCGTCGAAAGGCGAGAAATTGCGCCAGGCGACGTACGGCTTATTGCCCTTTGCGATTTTCGTGGGCGTTGTGACCGGTCTGATTATGCGCCAGCCGAATCTTAGCACCGCGATCATCATCGGGCTGTGCGCGATGGCAATGTTTTTCATCGCTGGCGCGGACCTGGTGCAGTACGTCTTTCTGCTGATCGCCGGCGGCGTGACGGTCGCGCTGGTGATTGCGAACACGCCGTACCAATTTCTACGCTGGACGACTTTTCTGCAAGACCCGTTCGTGAAACTGACCAAGGATAATTACCAGATCGCCGAGACGCTGATCGCGCTCGGCTCCGGCGGACTGGTGGGACGCGGCATCGGCTCCGGTTTTTCCAAGTTCGGGTTCGTGCCCGCGCCCCAGACCGACAGCATCTTCGCGCTGCTCGGCGAAGAGATGGGACTGGTCGGCACCTGGGCGGTGCTGGCGCTGTACCTCGCGCTGGTATATCGCGGCTTTCGCATCGCATCGAAAGCAACGGATCCATTCGGTCAGGTGCTCGCCGCCGGGCTTTCGTTCTGGTTGATCTTTCAAGCGTTCGTGAATATCGCAGTCGTCACCGCGACGATTCCGTTTACCGGCGTGCCGCTGCCCTTCATTTCATTCGGCGGATCGGCGTTGGTCTCCGCGCTTGCCGCGGTGGGTGTGCTGCTGAATATCTCGCGTAACGAAACTGTTCCGAAGGTTGAGAATCCCCTTCTGGGGAAAGCGAATGCGTCTTTTAATTTCGGGTGGGGGAACAGGGGGACACGTCTATCCCGCGCTGACCGTCGCCGCAGCCCTTCAGACTCGAGCGTCCGCCGAGCGCGGGCGCGTTGAGTTGCTCTACCTGGGCCGCGCCGACAGCGTGGAAGAACGATTGGCGCGGCGCGCGCAGATTCCGTTTGAATCGATCCAGAGCGGGCAGGTGCGCGGAATGGCGCCGTGGAAGGCGGCGCGCAGTCTGTGGCGTGTCTATCGCAGCATCGGACGCGTGCGCGCGAGGATTCGAACTTTCAAACCGGATGCGATTTTTGTGACCGGCGGTTACGTGAGCGCGCCGGTGGTCTGGGCGGGCGCGGCGGAACGCGTGCCGAGCGTGATTTATCTGCCCGATCTCGAACCGGGCTGGGCGATTCGCGCAACCGCGCGCTGGGCGACGCGCGTCGCGGTCTCGTTTTCGGACGCCGCCAAGTATTTTCCGCGCGGCAAGCCGGCGGTCACCGGTTATCCGGTG
>DAIDTM010000508.1 GCA_027457205.1 Anaerolineae bacterium
GGCATCCAAGCCAACAAACTCGCCGACCTCAATGCGGAAGAAAAACGCCGCTTGTTCCGTCTCGACATCAACCCAGATAGCATCACGTGGATGCGCGTTGTCGATATCAACGACCGCCTGCTCCGCAAGATTCAGATCGGTCTGGGCGACGAAGAAAAAGGCAACGAGCGCTACACGGGCTATGATATTTCCGTGGCTTCCGAAGTCATGGCAATCCTTGGCTTGACGACTAGTATCGAAGATTTGCGCGATCGTCTGAGCCGCGTGGTGATCGGCACGAGCTCGAAAGGCGAAGCGGTTACCGCGGAAGACCTGGGCGTCGCCGGCGCAATGACCGTTCTGATGAAAGACGCGATCATGCCGAACCTCATGCAGACGCTCGAAGGAACGCCGGCATTCGTGCACGCCGGTCCATTTGCGAATATCGCACACGGCAACTCGTCCATCGTCGCCGATCAGATTGCGCTGAAACTCGCGGATTACGTCGTCACGGAATCCGGCTTTGGCGCGGACATCGGCATGGAAAAATTCTTGGACATCAAGTGCCGCTACTCGGGCTTGATTCCAAACGCAGTGGTTCTCGTCGCAACAGTCCGCGCGCTAAAGATGCACGGCGGCGGACCCAAGGTCGTCGCCGGACGCCCGCTCGACAAAGCGTACACCGAAGCAAATTTGCCGCTCCTTGAAAAAGGGATGGGAAATCTCCTGAAGCATATCGAGAATGCCAAATCGTTTGGCTTGCCGGTAGTCGTCGCGATCAACTCGTTCAAATACGACACCGACGAGGAAATCAAACTGGTCAAGAGCTTGGTCGAACAAGCCGGCTCGACCGCGGTGAAATGCACGCATTGGATGAACGGCGGCAAGGGCGCGATCGAGCTGGGCGAAGCGGTGATGGACGCAGCCAAGCAAAAGAGCAACTTTGAATTCCTCTATCCGCTCGATATGCCGATCAAGAAAAAGATCGAAACGATTGCAACCAAGATCTACGGCGCGGACGGCGTGGACTATTCGCCGGAAGCCGAAAAGAAAATCGAACTCTACACCAAGCTCGGCTTCGCCGACTTGCCGATCTGCATGGCAAAGACGCACCTGAGTTTGACGCACGACCCCGCGCTCAAGGGTCGTCCGACCGGCTGGCGTCTGCCAGTCCGCGACATTCGCGCGTCCGTTGGCGCAGGATTCCTTTATCCCCTCTGCGGCACGATGCGCACGATGCCCGGCTTGCCCTCGCGTCCCGTGTTCTACGATGTCGATCTCGATCTAAAGACTGGCAAAGTGGTGGGATTGTTTTAAAGAAAGTAGACAAGTAGACAGGGAAACAAGTCAACAAGTCCGCTCCCTGTCTACTTGTCTACCGGTTTCCTTGTATACTCAGATGAGGATTCTCGCTGTCGTCTCTGGCGAATTCGGGCGGCGATTTGCCCAAAACCTGCGCGAGCACGGTCCCAAAACTTGGACGGTGAACGTGTGGACCGCGCCTTTACACTTTCCGATCGTCATCGACGAACCGCGCGATTTTTTGCCTACCGCGTTGCCATCCACCGATTTGATTCTCGCCGCCGGCGAGCATCCGGGCATTGCCGAATTGCTGCCCGACCTCGCGCAGATGACCGGCGCGCGCGCGATGATCGCGCCAGTCGACCGCGTGGAGTGGCTGCCGAAAGGACTGATGAACCAACTGCGCGGCTGGATGAAACAAGTCGGCGTCGAATGCGTCTTCCCCAAACCGTTCTGCTCTCTCACCGAACATAGCTACAGTCTGCGCGGCGAGCGCGTCGAATACGACAATGCTTTGATTTCGGAATTCGCCCGGCATTTCGGCAAGCCCATCGTCAAGGTCGCCGTGGACGAAACCGCCAGGACGATCGCCGATGTTCAAGTCGAACGCGACGCCACCTGCGGCTGTATGCGCTTCGTCGCGCAGGGCATTATCGGGATCAAGGTCGACGACGCCGAGTATGAAGCCGGGATGCTGCACCATCATTTTCCCTGTCTCGCCTCGATGGGCATCGACTCAGATTACAACGACACATTACTGCACGTCAGCGGCAACATATTCAAGGAAGCGTTCGCGGCAGAAATCAAATCGCATGTTGAGACGCTGTATTTTCGACCGGAGGGTTTCGTGGAGAAATCAGAGCTGAACCCGGTCGATAGCGCCAACCCATAGTCAGGTCGATTCGCAATCTCTTTATCCGCCATCGACAATTCTGGAGGAGAGGATACCGATGAAAAAAGTTACGTTGACCATTCCCGCGATGTACGCTGATCATCACGTCACGCGCGTCAAGAACTTGCTTAGCCCGCTTGCCGGCGTGGAGAACGTCATCGCGAGTTCCGCGTTCAAAGAAGTCGTCATCGAATATGACGAGACCAAGACCTCGGAAGCGGCGCTGGGCAAGGCGCTCGTGGATGCCGGCTATGCGCCCGGTGTGGAAGAAATCGTGGTGACAAGTCCCTTCGCGACGCCTGATGTCGCGTGGGAAAAACTTGGCGTCCGTTCAACTGAAACCAGCCAAGTCGATCTGCAACTGTCCGGTGAGTTCAGAAAATACTAGACGAGAAGCGAGTAACGAGTGGCGAAGACCAAGAAGCATTTCGCCCCACGCCCCTCGCAATTCGCAATTCTTCACAGGAGGAGAGAATGGCAAGAGAAGCTGCTCCCAAGCTCCAGACGATTGATCCCGCTGCGGCGGAAATGATAAAGCGCGCGGACGAACTGGGCTATTCAACCGCGTTCAGCCGCGCCGCCAAGATGGCTGCCTGCCCCATCGGCGCAGAAGGCGCGTGCTGCTCGATGTGCAATATGGGACCCTGCCGTCTGGTGCCGACCAAGGCAAATCCGGATCCCGTCGGCATTTGCGGCGCAACGCGCGCCACCGTCGCCGCGCGCAATATGGCGCGCCACATCGCGGCAGGCGCGGCGGCTCACAGCGATCACGGGCGTGACCTGATCTTTACGCTCGACGCCGTCGCCAAAGACGAAGCGCAGGGGTACGAACTGCGCGACCAGGCGAAACTTCAGACGATTGCCAAGTACTTTGGCATCAAAGTCGACGGACGCACCGCGCGGGAAATCGCCGGCGACGTTGCCGCCAAAGCGATTGCGGATATGGCGGGACAAAAGGGCGAATTGAATTATCTCAAGCGCGCCCCCAAGAAACGCCAAGAGATTTGGCGCAGTCTCGGTCTCATGCCGCGCGGCGTCGACCGCGAGGTCGTAGATATTCTGCACCGCACGCATATGGGCGATGACCAGGACGCCGACCACCTCTTGCTCGGCGCGATGCGCTGCGCTCTGGGCGACGGCTGGGGCGGCTCGATGATGGCGACCGACATTTCGGATGTGCTCTTCGGCACGCCGTCGCCGCTCGTCACCAAGGTCAATCTCGGCGTGCTGCAAAACAACGAGGTCAACATCATCGTTCACGGTAACGAGCCGACGCTGTCCGAAATGATCGTGCGCGTCGTCAACGAGCCGGAAATGATCGAGTACGCCAAATCGAAAGGCGCGCAAGGCATCAACCTCGCCGGCATTTGCTGCACCGCGAACGAAACGCTGATGCGTCAGGGCGTGCCGAGCGCGGGCAACGACTTGAACCAGGAGCTTGCCATCATTACCGGCGCGGTCGAAGCGATGATCGTGGACGTGCAGTGCATCATGCAATCGCTGTCAGACCTGTCGACCAAGTTCCACACCAAATTCATCACAACCTCACCCAAAGTAAAAATCGAAGGCGCGACGCACATCGAGTTCGACGAACATCACGCGCTCGACATCGCGCGGCAAATCGTTCGCCTCGCAATCGACAATTACCCGAATCGCAAGAACACGCAAATCCCGACCCACGTGGCAGACCTCGTGCCCGGCTTTTCGCACGAGTACATCCGCTACATGCTGGGCGGCGTCTACCGCGGTTCGTTCCGCCCGCTGAACGATGCGATTATGGCGGGACGCTTGCGCGGCGTCGCCGGCGTCGTCGGATGCAACAATCCGCGCGTGACGCACGACGAAGCGCACAACTATATCGTCAAGGAATTCCTCAAGAACGACGTACTCGTCGTGCAGACTGGCTGCGGCGCGCTCGCCAACGGCAAGTACGGCTTGCTGCTCGGCGAAGCGGCGATGGATTACGCCGGTCCCGGTTTGCGCGAGGTGTGCGAAGCAATTGGCATTCCGCCGGTGCTGCACATGGGTTCGTGCGTGGACAACTCGCGCATCCTCACCGTGCTCAGCGAGATGGCGACCGAGGGCGGCTTGGGCGAAGACATCAGCGACATTCCGGGCGTCGGCATCGCGCCCGAATGGATGAGCGAAAAGGCGCTGTCGATCGGCGCGTACTTTGCGGCGTCCGGCGTCTATGTGTTGTTCGGCGTCAATTCGCCCATCGAGAACAGCGACGCGGTGACCAAGATCATGAGCGAGGGCTGGGAAAAGATCGTCGGCGGCAAGATGGAATTCGTGCCCGATTCGGCGGAAATCGTTCGCCGCTCGCTCGCGCACATCGACGCGAAACGCGCCGCGCTGAAGCTGCCGCCGTACGACGCCAGCAAGTGGGGCAAGTCCGGCGACGAGCGCATGCAGCAACTGCTTGCGCTGAAGGAAGAGGAACGGCGCAAGGCGATCTACGGCGCGCCGGTGCCGGCGGAATAAAGAGTTCGGTGTAGGGGCGGGGCGGACCTCGCCCCTACGGAGCAGCGGCACAAGGACGTGCCCTGCTCTTTCTAACCACGTCAAACCATACGAAGGGCAACAACCTTCGCCAGATTGACGAATCAGATTGTGGAGGAGTTGGAAATGGCGTACGTCATCGTCGAACCGTGCATCAACACCAAAGACACCGCGTGCGTGAATGTCTGCCCGGTGGATTGCATTCATCCTAAGAAGGATGAAGGCGAATTCGAAAAGGTCGATCAGCTCTTTATCGATCCGGACACCTGCATCGACTGCGGCGCGTGCGTGCCGGAATGTCCCGTCAGCGCGATCTTCCCTGAACCGGATGTCGCCGACAACATGAAGTCGTACATCGCCAAGAACCGCGACTATTTCAAAAAGTAAACAGGTTAATCAAAGGCGAATCCAAGATTTCAGATTTATGATTTATGATTGAAACTCCAATTTCAACACGCGGGTTTGTAAATCGTAAATCTGAAATTTGAAATCCTAAATCGTGGGGGGCGCGTATGCTGGAACAAATCGGCAAGTATCGCCAGGTTATTACGCTCTCAGACGGCACGCGCGTCTTGCTGCGCCCGCTGACCGCAGAAGACAAGAACGCGCTGATCGCCATGTTCGAGCCGACCGGCGCGGACGACCTGCGCTCGATGCGGAACGACGTGCGCAACCGCGAGATGGTGGGCAAGTGGGCAGAGACCGTCGATTACAAAAAGGTCTTTCCGCTGCTCGCCGTCGTCAACGACCGCATCGTGGGCGATGCGTCGCTCCACTTTCGCAGCGGACCCAGCCGCCACATCGCGGACGTACGCATCTTTCTGACGAAAGAATTCCGCCGCCGCGGACTTGGCTCGGCGATGCTCCGGGCGGTGATCGACGCCGCGCGTAAAGCCGGCTTGCAGCAGATCGTCGCGGAGATCGTGGCAGACCAGGCAAAGGTCGTCAGCGCGTTCCAGCAGTTGGGGTTTGAACTGCGCGCCACGTACCCCGACTATTTCATGATGCCGGACGGCGAGACGCACGATGTGGTCGTCCTGATTCTTCGCCTAGCGCCGAAACGAGAAGAATTCTAGCAATATGAAAGCGCGCGCAGGGTGAGCGAGTGACAAGACCGCGCACCTGGGTTCGACTGTTACGCCATCGCGTACCGCACTTTAAAATCATTGGCAGTTATTGGCTGCTGTTCGCCTACTGCATCGCTGCGTCATTGATCGTGCGATTGATCGCGCCGCCGCTGCCGGCGATTATCTGGCTTTCGTTCAGCGGCGTGATCTTTGCGGCGATCCTCATCAGTTGGGGTGCGGAGGCGGCGCAGTTCGTCGTCAGTCAAGGACTCGCCATCGCCATTATCGCGCTGCTCCAAGTCGTGCCCGAGTTTATGGTCGAGGCGACGATTGCGTGGCACCGCGAGGTCGATTTGATGATGGCGAATTTTACCGGCTCGAATCGCTTACTGATGGGCGTGGGCTGGGCGCTAGTCTTTTTCACCGCCGACATTTACAGCCGGCTCAAGACCGGACACGGCATCACGCACATCGAACTGAGGCGCGAGACGCTGATCGAAGTGCTGGTACTCATCGCAAGCAGCGGCTATTTCTTCTTCGTCCTCGCGCAGCGACAGTTGAACGTTCTGGACAGCATCGTTCTCGTCGCGATGTTCGTGGTCTATATCGTCATGCTGCAAAGACTGCCGCAGGAAGAGCCGGAGAAGAAAGAGGATTTGATCGCCATGTCGCGCTACCTGGCTAACCTGCCGCGGCAGCGCGAGCAATTCTTCAAACTGGCGGGCATCTTCTTCATCGGCGGACTGACGATGTGGGCGATGGCAGAGCCGTTCTTGCTGAGCATGAAATCGGTCGCGCTGGTGATGGGCGTGAGCGCGTTCGTGTTCGTGCAGTGGTGCGCCCCGTTCCTGAGCGAGTTTCCGGAAAAGGTCACCGCGTTCTACTGGGCGCGCAGCGTCCGCCTCGCGCCGATGGCGCTGCTGAACCTGATCTCGTCGAAGGTTAACCAGTGGACGCTGCTCGTCGCGATGATCCCGCTCGCGTACTCGGCGTCGCTGGGACACTGGCAAGCGATTCCGCTCGACGCGCGACATCAAGAAGAAATTTTTCTGTCGCTGATGATGACGCTCTACGGCGGCGTGACGCTGCTCAAACTGCGCTTGACGCGGCTGAATGCGATCACGCTGTTCGCGCTGTGGCTCGTGCAATTCGTCTTTCCATACCGCCTGCCGCTGCTCGGCGACGCGGCGTGGAACAACACGCGACTGCTGACGGCGTACGCGTTTGGTGCGCTCGGCGTGATCGAACTCATCCGATATCGAAAAGAGATTCATCTGCTCGAACACC
>DAIDTM010000509.1 GCA_027457205.1 Anaerolineae bacterium
GGATTGAGATTACGCATCAACTCCGCAAACGCGATTTGATAGCGTTCTTCATTTCTCCAGTTGCTCATATCGTCGATCCGTCGCGCGCGGCGAATGTCCACCGCCCAGGACTGGGTCGTCGTCATCAAGGTGCGATCCACCTGAATCGGGAAGAGCACGACCGTATTCTCTTTCCGCTCCCGCTCCAGCGCGGCTTCGACTTCACTGTCGATCCACGAACTCTCGATGGAATTTTCCGAGAGAACGAGCAGCAGTTTACCATAGACCCTGATCGCCTCGTCGAGCCGAATGCGAAAGCGGTCGCCGGTTTTCAATTCCTCCGGCGCCAGCCAACAACGCAGCCCCTGGCTCGTCAGGTCTCGATGCAGCCGCTCGGCGAACGCTTCGTCCTTGTTGGAATAGCTGATCGCACAAAAACCGACGCTTTGGTCGCGCGCGGGCAGCGATTGGATAAAGGCAATAAAACTGTCCGGGATGCCGCAACCCTGGAGAAATCCCAGCGGGATTTTGCCCTGCGAGAGATAGATGGTGTCTAGTCCGATGTGCGAAGGACCAAGATGATTGGCGGCTTCCAGTCCTTTGGCTGCGCTCAATTCGACGCTGATAAAAACAGTCTGCCACAGACGAACTTGGCTCAAGTTGGTTTCCCGAATATTAGCGCCCACAAGTTTCACTCGAGTGAGATTTGCGCCGGTGAGGTCGGCGCCGCTCAAATCCGCGCCGCTTAAATCCGCGCCGCTCAAATTGGCTTCAGTGAGCACGGCGCGACTGAGGTTTGCGCCGCGCAGGTCTGCCCCGTTCAAATCCGCCAGTGCCAGATCGGACCCGCTGAGATTGACGCGGCTCAATTTCGCCTTGCCAAAGATCGCCCGGCTGAGGTTGGCGTCATTGAGTTTTGCCAGCGTGAGGTCGGCTTCGCTGAAATCCGCGCCGCTGAGGTCGGCGCTGCTGAGATCCGCGCCGTTGAGATCGACTCCCGCAAAGTTCGCCTTGTTCAGATTGGCGTGGCTGAGGTTCGCGCCGTCGAGGTCTGCCTCGCTGAGGTCTGCCCCGTTGAGAACCGCGCCGCTTAAATTCGCGCCGCTGAGATCGGCGCCGCTGAGCAGCGCGTCGTTCAGCTCGGCGCGGGTCAGGTTGGCTTCGATCAAATCTGCCCCGCTGAGGTTCGTCCGATTGAGATTGGTGCCGGTGAGATTGGCTTCGCTCAGGTTCGCCTTGGTGAGCGTCGACTCGACTAGATCGGTATTGGTGAGGTCGGCTCGAAAAAGATTGGCTCGGCTAAGGTCGGCTCGAAAAAGATTCGCCGCGCCCAGCCGCGCGCCGATGAGTTTGGCTTCAGCCAACTTCGCTTCGATCAGAATGGCGCCCATGAGGTTCGTGCCGCCAAGTTCAGCCCCGCTGAGATTGACTCCGCTGAGATTTGCCTCGCTGAGATCCGCTTCGATCAGATGCGCGCCGCTCAGGTCTGCCTTGAATAGATTCGCCCTAGAGAGGTTCGCCCGACGGAGGTTCGCCCGATTGAGGTCTGCCCGAAAGAGATCCGGCAGGATTTCAGGATTGCTTTCTCTCCATTCGTTCCATACGCGCCCACCTTTTTTGAGAAGGGAAAGGTGTTTGATGTCTGCCATTGACTCATCCTTTGCGCCAAGATTCGTCGCTGATTGCTCCGGCGAGAATTACGCCAGCACACGCATCATAAATCCAAATTGGCTATGGGTCAAGAGTTGTTTTAGCAGAGTGTGGTGCCCACAAAAAACCCAGCCGGCACAAACAAGCCGGCTGGGTTCATTCGCCGCTTTCTCCCCTCAACGGCATGAATTATGGAGCACACGTGTCCTGAATCACGGTGACCGTCCCTGCCGCATTGTTCGTCACGTAGACGCGCCCATTCAGCACAGCGATTCCATCGCCGCCCTGCGCGCCTTGCGCGCCAACAGACAGCGTCGCGAGACCTGTCAGCGTCGTTCCGTCAAGCACGTCCAATTGATTCACGTCTGCAAGGACGACGAGGAGATGATTGCTGCTCGGATCGTAGGCGAGCGCGTATGGAACTTGCGGCAGCGTTACACTCTTGACGATTGCACCGGTGCTGGCGTTCAACACGACGATCTGCGCGGTATTGCGATTCGAGACGTAGAGTTGGTTTGCCGATGCGTTGTACGCGACGCCGAACGCTCCCACGCCGGGCGCAGTGAAATTATGCAGCAGCGTTCCATCGCTGCCGACTTGCATCACGCCGCCGGCATAGTACGAAACGAACGCGCTGCTGCCCGCCGGCGCGACCAGCGAGGGATTGCCGCCGCTATTCGTCGTCGAAATCACACTGGTCGTCGCCTCATCTAGCACAGTCACCGAGTTCGACGAAAAGTTCGCCGTCCAGACTTTGCCGTTCGCCGCGCCGACGCCGTACGGCTGCGACCCGACTGTATCGCTGATGACAAACGCGCCAGTCGACGCCTCCAATACCGCGACGCTCGCCGCGTCGCGCAGCGCGACAAAGACGCGTCCGCCGGTCACGCCAATTCCATTGGAATGTCCCGCGCTGTTGGTCGACCACGCCGCGAGTTTCTGATTCGCCGCCGCGTCGATCACCGCGACTGTCGAATCGTCGAACAGACTGACAAAGACGCGGTTCGTCGTCGGGTCGACGGCGACGCCCTTCGGATGCGTCCCAACCGGAATCGTCGCGATAGGCGACAGCGGCGCACAGACCGGACTGCTTTGCACCATCGGAAGAAAGACCGTGCTGGGATTGGGCGTCGGCTGCGGGTTGAGCGGTTCCATGCACACTACGTCGAACCATGCCTTGCTGCGACCGTTGTTCACGTTCGTATTGACGACGCGAACAAAGATTGTCGCGCTGGTGGACGGCGCGGCAAAGGTCATGCTGAGCGCGGGGATGTTCAGCGCGGCGATGCCGTCCCAGTACACGCTGCCCCACGCCACCGTCGATGCCGTTGGATTCGTGCCGCCGGTCAGATCGATTCCGACCTGCCGCCCGATCAGGTTGTTGCGATGGTTTTGTTGATCGCCGGGATCGTACGCGGCAAGCGCATAGCCAACCCAGAAGCGATAGTATGTGCCGGGCGTCAAGCCGGTAATGGTCTGATCAATACCGGCGTCGAACGCGTAGGTATCAGCCCAGATGTACTGCGAACCCAGGATCGGATCGCCCGGCGCGA
>DAIDTM010000510.1 GCA_027457205.1 Anaerolineae bacterium
CGCAGAGCCGGCGCACGCGCGCTGATCGACGCCAGCAGCTGTTCCTTGATGGGCTCGACGCCCACCAACAGCCGACGCAGCGCAAGCGTCGCCGATTCTTGGCGCAGCCATGCCTCCAAATCCCCGACCATAAATGGCGGAACGTACGCGCTGCGAATCCGATGCGCGCTCATCCACTCGATAAATTTCTTGCCTTCCGCACGCACTGATGCCGGGACGATGTACAGAGTCCCGCCCGCCAGGAGCGGCGCAAAGATTTCATAGACCGATACGTCAAAGTTGGGACTGGTCCACCAACTGCACGCATCGCCGGGAGCGATGGGTTGGCGATGTTGGAATTCCGATAGATTGTTGATGACACCGGAATGCTGGCAGCACACCCCTTTGGGTTTGCCCGTCGAGCCGGAGGTGTAGATCACGTACGCCAAGTTGCTCGGCGATGCGTGATTTGCCGGCGCGGCAGCGCTTTCCTGTGCGATCGTTTCCCAATCGGCGTCCAGCCGCACGACCTTGCGCGCCGGATTCTCCGCAATGAATGACACGCTGGCGAGTTGCGCTTGCGTCAGCAAGACGGGCGTTTGCGTCTCGTCCAGAATGAACGCAAGCCGCTCGGCGGGGTACGACGGATCCAAAGGAACGTACGCGCCGCCTGACTTGAGGACGCCCATTATCCCCACGATGATTTCCAGCGAGCGTTCGCAACAGATGCCGACCGGCACATCGGGACCGACGCCGTGCCGGCGGAGGAAATGCGCCAACTGATTCGCGCGACGGTCCAACTCGCGGTAGGTCAGCGATTCTCCTTCGTAGACTACTGCCGGCGCATCCGGCGTTCGTTCGACCTGTGCCTGAAACAGATCGTGGATGCAAACGTCGCGTGGATAATCGGCAGTCGTGTCATTCCACTCGACAAGGAGTTGATGCCGTTCGGCTTGCGTCAGCAAGGGCAACGTCGAGATGCGTTGATCGGGGTTCGCGGCGATGCCTTGCAGCAGCGTCTGGAAATGCCCGACCATCTGTTCGATCGTTTCCGCGTCGAACAGATCGGTGTTGTACTCCAACACTCCGCTCAAGCTATTCGAGTCTTCCGCCAGCGCCAGCGTAAGGTCGAATTTTGCGGTGCCGCTGTGCGTCTGCAAAGGCGTCAGGGTGACATCGGGCAGGCGATGCGTCGCGCCAGAAACGCTTTGCAGCGCGAACATCACCTGGAACAGCGGCGAGTAACTCGGGTCGCGCGGCGGATGCAGCTCATCGACCAGTATCTCGAACGGCAAGTCCTGGTGCGCGTACGCGCTAACGGCGACCTCGCGCACGCGTTTCAACAACTCGTGAAAGGTCGGCTCGCCGGACAAGTCCGCGCGCAGCACGAGTGTGTTGACGAAGAACCCGATCAGGTTTTCGATCTCGGCGCGATTGCGATTCGCGATCGGCGTGCCGACGCAAAGGTCTTCCTGTCCGGTGTAGCGGTAGAGCAATGTCTGGAACGCCGCGAGCAGCGTCATGAACAGCGTCGCTTCCTCGCGTTGGCTCAACGCTTTGAGCGCGTCGTACACCTCGCGCGACACATCGAACGCCAGCGACGCGCCGCGGTACGTTTGCGCCGCCGGACGCGGATGATCGGTGGCAAGTTCCAGTTTAGGCGGACTGCCGGCGAGCTGCTGTTTCCAGTATGCCAGCTGCTCCTGCAGCACGTCACCCCGGAGCGAGTCGCGCTGCCACGCCGCAAAGTCGGCGTACTGGACCTGCAATTCCGGTAAGGATGCCGGCGCGCCGGCTGCCAAGCCGGGATAAAGCAACGCGATTTCGCGAATGAACACGCCCATCGACCAGCCGTCGGAGATGATGTGGTGCATCGTGAGAAGGACGATGTGATCGTCGATTCCCAATCGCAGCAAGCGGACGCGCACGAGTGGACCGCGCGTCAGATCGAAGGGCTGCCGCGCTTGCTCATCGGCGAGTCGCCGCGCTTCGGTTTCGCGTTCCGGCGCGGGCAGATCGCGCAAATCGACCATCGGGAGCGCCAGGGTCAGGTGCGGCAGAATGACCTGGACGGGCTGACCGTTCTCTTTCGCAAACGTCGTTCGCAGCGATTCATGCCGGCGGATGATTTCGTTTAGCGCGCGCTCGAACGCCGCCACGTCGAGTGGACCGGTGAGCCGGACCGCGGACGGGATGTTGTAAATCGAGCTGCCTGGTTCGAGCTGATCGAGAAACCACAGCCGCTCTTGCGCGAACGACAGCGGTGCCGCGCCCGACTCGCGTTTGCGCGGTACGATCAACGAGCGTGCGAGTTCGATGCCCTGCTCTTTGAGCAGCAGCTCGAGCAGTTTGCGCTTTTCAGGAGAAAGACCGGCGAGGTCTTGAAGGAGATCGGACATGAACTCGTACCTCGGTCAACGACTTTTCTGTTCGAGCATCGCTTGGACTTCTGTCGGCGAGAGTTGTTCGACGCTCTTCAGCATCTGCGCGATCTTGTCCATCTGCGACTGCTGCGCTTGCATCGCGCCGATGCTTGTCGCGAGTTCCGAAATGGTTGGCGTCTCGAACAGATTTCGCAGCGGCAACTCGACGCGGAAATCGTCGCGCACCCGCGAGATGAACTGAGTCGCCAGCAGCGAATGTCCTCCCAGATCGAAGAAGCTGTCGTACACGCCGACCCGATCCACGCCCAACAATTCGGCGCAGAGGGCGGCGAGTTTTTCTTCCGTCGAGTTGCGCGGCGGAACGTACGCGTGCGCCAACTCGGGGCGCGTCATATCGGGCGCGGGTAAGGCGCGCCGGTCCACTTTGCCGCTGGGTGACAGCGGCAAGGACGCCATCGCCATAAAGATCGATGGAACCATATACTCCGGCAATTGCTGCTTCAGAAACGATTTCAATTCGCCGCCGCTCGGCGCGGGTTCGCGATGCGGCACGACGTACGCCACGAGGCGTTTGTCGCCCGGTGCATCTTCGCGTGCGACGACTGCCGCGTCGCGCAGCGCGGCGTGCTGCCGCAAAGCCGATTCGACTTCGCCCAGCTCGATGCGAAAGCCGCGCACTTTCACCTGATCGTCGATCCGTCCCAGGAATTCGATGTTGCCGTCGCGGCGGTACCGCGTAAGATCGCCGGTGCGGTACAGGCGCGCGCCTGGTTCTTGACTGAACGGATCGCGAATAAATTTCGCGTTCGTCATCTCTGGACGATTCAAGTACCCGCGCGCCAAACTGACGCCCGCGACGCACAACTCACCGGGCACGCCTACAGGCGCTGGTTGCAAATGCGCGTCCAAAATGTAGAGCCGAGTGTTGGCGATCGGTCTGCCGATGGTTGGCGCGCGCGAATCGTTCGGATCGCACTGCGCCATCGACGCGCAGACGGTTGTCTCGGTCGGTCCATACGCGTCGAAAAAGCGTCGCCCCAGCGCCCAGCGTTTGACCAATTCCGCGGAACATGCTTCGCCGGCAGAGATGATCGTTTCCAAATCGGGCAGGTCTTCGGGCGGCAGCACCGCCAGAACCGATGGCGGGAGCGTCACCGTCGTGACGCGCTTGTCACGCATCAGCGCGACCAACTCGGGCGCGGAGGCGAGCGTCTCCTGCCGCGCCAACACCAGCGCGCCGCCGTTGCGCAACGCCATGAATGTCTCCCAGACCGACGCATCGAAACTGAGCGGCGAGAATTGCAGCACGCGCTTGCCTTCCTCGATGTCGAACGCGCGCTGCTGCCAGGTCGCCAGGTTGCACAACCCGCGGTGCCGCAGCATCGTTCCTTTGGGCTTGCCGGTCGAACCGGAGGTGTAAATCACGTAGGCGAGACTGTCCGCCATCGCGCCGCCCTTGATGTTCTCGCTACTCTCGCGCGCGATGATGTCCCAATCGGCGTCGAGTCGGACCACGCGCGCCATAGGCGCAGGCAGCCGGTCGACGAGGTGCGCTTGTGTGAGCAGCAGCGGCGCGCCCGAGTCTTCCAGCATGAACGCGAGTCGCTCCGCTGGATAGTACGGATCGAGCGGCAGGTACGCGCCGCCGGCTTTCAGAATACCGAGAATGCCAACGACCATTTCCAGCGATCGCTCGGCGCTGATGCCGACGAGCGTTTCGGGCTTGACGCCGAGCGTTTGCAGATAACGCGCCACTTGGTTCGCGCGCGCGTTCAGTTCGGCGTAGGTCAGCTGCTCGTCTTCAAAGATCACGGCGATAGCATCGGGTCGCGCGGCGACTTGCTGCTCGAAGAGTTCGTGGATGCACGCACCGCGCGGAAAATCGGCAGCGGTCTGGTTCCACTCGACCAGAATCTGCTGTCGTTCGGCTGGAGTGAGCATCGCCAGCTTCGCGATCGATTGATCGGGATTGGCGACGACACTTTCCAGCAGCGTCTGGAAATGCCCGACCATCCGTTCAATCGTTTCCGCATCGAACAAATCGGTGTTGTACTCCACATAGCCCGTCAACCCTTGCGGACTTTCCGCCAACGCGAGCGTGAGATCAAATGTGGCTTTGCCCGAATTGACCGGCAGAGGCGCAATCGTCAAGCCAGGCAAGACGATGGACTGGCGCGGCGCGTTGTCGAGAACGAACATGATCTGGAAGAGCGGCGTATGGCTCAGGTCGCGTTGCGGCTGCAGTGCCTCGACCAGCATCTCGAACGGCAAGTCCTGGTGCGCGTACGCGCCCATCGCCGTCTCACGTGCGCGCTTGACCAACTCGCGGAAACTGGGCGCGCCGGCAAGATCGCCGCGCAGCACCAACGTGTTGACGAAAAAGCCGATCAAGTTTTCGATCTCGGCGCGCGTGCGGTTGGCAATCGGCGTGCCGACGCCAATGTCTTCTTGCCCGGTGTACCGATGCAGCAAGGTTTGGAACGCGGCGAGGAGCGTCATAAACAGAGTGACGTTCTCACGGCGGCTGAACGCGTTGACCGCATCTGCCAACGTCTTGGGAAACGCGAACGAGTACTGCGCGCCGTTGAACGTCTGCATCGCCGGGCGCGGGCGGTCGGTGGGCAGTTCCAGCATCGGCGGACTGGTGCGGAGCTGCTGCTTCCAATATTCCATTTGCGCCGCCAACGCGTCGCCTTGCAGCCACTCGCGCTGCCAGTTCGCAAAATCGGCGTACTGAATCGGGAGGTCGGGCAGGGGCGATGGTTTGTTCGCCGCGAAGGCGTCGTAGAGCGCCGCGAGTTCACGCACCAGGACGCCCATCGACCAGCCGTCGGAAACGATGTGGTGCAGCGTCAACAACGCGATGTGGTCTTGTTCGTCCAGACGCAGCAACTGCGCGCGCAGCAGCGGTCCGTTGTTCAGATCGAACGGCTTGCGCGCGTCTTCGCTCGCGAGCCGCATCGCTTCGGCTTCACGCTCGGACGCAGGCAGGCGGCGCAAATCTACGATGGGCGTCTTGATCGTCAACTGCGGCGCGATCACCTGTGCAGGTTTGCCGCTGTGGGCGGCGAAGGTCGTGCGCAACGATTCGTGACGGCGCACGATTTCGTTCAGCGCGCGTTCGAGCGCGTTCGCGTCAAGCGTCCCGGTCAGGCGCACCGCCATCGGAATGTTGTAGAACAGATTGCCGGGTTCCAATTGATCGAGAAACCACAGCCGTTGCTGGGCGAACGAGAGCGGCAATTCGCTGTCGCGCGGCGCAGG
>DAIDTM010000511.1 GCA_027457205.1 Anaerolineae bacterium
GTCGTTCGCTGCGTACGCCGCGACTTCGGCGACGATCGGCGCGCCGCGCTTTTTCGCAAATTCAAGTTCTTCCAGGATCAAGATGCCGCAGCCCTCGCCGAAAATAAATCCGTCGCGCTTGGCATCGAACGGACGCGACGCGTGTTTGGGGTCATCGTTGCGCGTGGTGCTCATCGCGGTTGTGCGATGGAATGCCGCCAGCCCAAATTCCGTAATCTGCGATTCCACGCCGCCGGTGATCATCGCGTCGGCGTCGCCGCGGCGGATGATCTCGGAAGCTTCGCCGATGGCATTCGCGCCGGTCGCGCACGCGGAGGCGATCGAGAAATTCGGACCTTGCGCGCCGAACGTAATCGCGATCATTCCCGCTGCCATGTTCGGGATCATATAGGGTCCGGTGAACGGACTGACGCGCATCGGTCCTTTTTCGATCAGCGTGTGCATGCTTTGCTCGATGGTTACCAGACCGCCGATGCCGGAGCCGATCAGCGAACCCACCGCGTCCGCGTTCGATTCGTCGATCTTCAAGCCGGCTTGCTTTAATGCCTGCGCGGCGGCGGCGATGGAGAGTTGAATGAACCAGTCGATGCGCCGCGCTTCCTTGCGGTCGACATACTCGGCGTAATCCTCGATGTTGAAATCGCTCACCTGCGCGGCAATCTGTACGGCGAACCGCGACGGATCGAACCGCGTGATGCGGTCGATGGCGGACGTTCCGGCGAGCAAGCCCGCCCAGTATTTTTCGACCGAACTGCCGAGCGGTGTGACTACGCCCATCCCGGTGATAACCACACGACGATTGTCCGACATTGGGCAATTCCTCCTTGCAGTAATTCGTGTCCTCGTCAGTCTCTCGAGGGATTATGACTCTACGATGATGCCTGTGCCTTCGACGACGTCGCCGATCACCCAGTACGTTGCGCCGCGCGATTTGAGCGCGCGTTCCATCGCGTCGATTTGCGCCGGCGGTACCGCGATCAGCAGTCCGCCGGAGGTCTGCGGATCGAAAAAGATTTCGTACCAGTCGTCGTTCGGTTCGTGCTTGAACTGGACCTTGCCTTCGAGATACAATTTGTTGCGACCTGCGCCGCCGGGGATTTGCTTCTTCTGCGCGTACTCCAACGCGCCGTCGACGACGGGCAGCGCGGATGCGTGGAAGCGCAAGGCGACCCCGGACGCTTCAGCGATCTCGTACGCGTGACCGAGTAAGCCGTAGCCGGTGATGTCGGGCGCGCCGCGGACGCCGATCTCCTGCATTGCCTGCGCCGCGCCGCGATTCAGGCGCATCATCCAATCGATCGCGTTTTGCAAGTGCGCGTCCGAGACGACGCCGTTCTTGCCCGCGGTCGTAATCAAGCCAAAGCCGAGCGGCTTGGTCAGAAGCAGTAGATCGCCGACGCGCGCGCCGCCTTTGGTGATAATGTGATCGGGATGTACGATGCCGGTAACGGACAAGCCGAATTTGGGTTCGTCGTCGGTAATGGTGTGACCGCCGGCGATGACCGCGCCCGCTTCCGCGACCTTGTCCGCCGCGCCGCGGAAAATATCGGTGAGCAGTTCGAGCGGCAGTTCTTCGCGCCACGCGGCGATGTTGAGCGCGAGCAGCACCTCGCCGCCCATCGCGTACACATCGCTCATCGCGTTCGCGGCGGTAATCGCGCCGAACGTGTACGCGTCGTCCACGACGGGCGGGAAGAAATCCATCGTCTGGATGATCGCGGTCGTATCGTTGATGCGATAGACCGCGGCGTCGTCGGGCGCGCCGAGACCGACGAGAAGCGCGGGGAAATCTTTCGTCTGGAATTTATCGCTGAGTGGGCGCAAAACTTGCGCCAATTCGGTAGCGCCGATTTTGGACGCTCAGCCCGCGCATGCGGCGTATGAAGTTAGGCGGATTTTCTTTGCTTCGGTCATTCTAAGCGGATCTCTCCGCTCTTGCCCCCACGTTTTAACACCAGCCGCACGTTTTCGACACGCATCGCGCGATCGACGGCTTTTGCCATATCGTAAATTGTGAGCGCGGCGGTCGTGACCGCGACGAGCGCTTCCATCTCCACGCCGGTCTTGCCGACGTTCTTCGCGGTGCCGGTGATGCCAACGCGCGCCGGTTCGCGCTCGCCGCCTTCGGACAGCGTTTCGAAATCGACGATTACGTCGGTGATGAGCAGCGGATGGCACATCGGAATCAGTTCGTGCGTGCGTTTCGCTGCCATAATGCCGGCGACGCGCGCAACCGAGAACACTTCGCCCTTTTCGATTTTGCCGGCGCGGATGAGCGCGAGCGTCTCGCGCTTCATCGTCACTTCACCTTTGGCGATGGCGACGCGTTCGGTATCGGCTTTCGCGCTGACGTCGACCATCTGCGCGCGCCCGTGGTCGTCGAGGTGGGAAAGCATCTTGCCATTTCCTGCAATTGCCGTCGTTCCCAATCAAAAGCGCATAATGGAAACGCGGGAACTGGATGATAACAACAAGGCGACTTCGTCGTTGAAATCGCCTGCCATAGAGTGGGCGAGACAGGGCTCGAACCCGTGACCTCTTCCGTGTAAAGGAAGCGCTCCACCAACTGAGCTACTCGCCCAAAATCCGGAAACTAGAAATTAGAAAATGGAAACTCAATTGCGCCGTGAATTCCAACTTCTAACATCCAACGTCCAACTTTCAATAACATTATAGAATTATGCGCCGGGTTTGTCAAACCGACCCCGCGAAAAAACCTGCGAAGGGTTTGATCCTTCGCAGGGCTTGCTCGGTCAATCGAACTTGAATGGCTTGCTCAACACGGCGACCAGTAGTTTGACCGCGTTCTGCACGTCGTTGAAATCCACCACCTCCGATGGCGAGTGAACGTAACGCTCCGGGATCGACACACAGCCGGCGGGCACGCCTTCGCGCGACACCTGCATCGCCATCGCGTCGGTCGAGCCGCCGACGAGAACTTCCAGCTGGTACGGAATCTTGCTTTCTTGTGCGGCGTCGATCAGGAGTTTCTTCACCGCGGGATGCGCCAACATTCCGGAATCTTTCACCTTGATGGCGGGACCCTTTCCGATCCCGACCGCCATTGTCGTCGACTCGGGCGTATCGCCGGTGTCGGTCACATCGACCGCGAGCGCGAGATCGGGCTGCACGCCGTAGGTGGATGTCGTCGCGCCGCGCACGCCGACTTCTTCCTGGACCGTGAAAACAAAATAAACATCGTGCGGCGATTTTTTCAACTGCCGCATCGTTTCGATCAGCACCGCGCAGCCAATGCGGTCGTCCATCGATTTTGCCATCAGGCGGGCGCCTAGGTCGACGAACTCGCGCCAAAAGCCCGCGGCGTCGCCGACGCTGACCGGCGCGTCCTTCGCGTCGCGCGCGCCCACGTCGATGAATACATTGTCGATCTTGACTTCGCTGCGGTTCGAGTCCTTTTTCTCCTGTCCAAACGCGCCGACGACGCCGTTGGCGAATAGGCAGCGATTGCCGATCAGATGGACCGGGAACACGCCGCCGATGGGCGCAAAGCGCACGAACCCTTTTTCGTCGACGTGCGTCACCATCACGCCGATCTCGTCCATGTGAGCCGCGAGCATCACTTTTTTGCGCGGCGCCGC
>DAIDTM010000512.1 GCA_027457205.1 Anaerolineae bacterium
TACCTCTACATTCTGCCGGCGTTTGTCATCATCACGATCTTCCACATCCTCCCAGTTTTCTACGCCGTCTACGTCAGTCTGAACAAGGGAGCGATCAACAAATTCCAGTTCGTCGGTCTCGATCAGTACGTCCGCGCCTTGACCGGCGGCGATTTCTGGAACGCGCTGGTGACGACCTTCGTCTACGCGCTGCTGACGATGCCGCTGACGATGGCGCTGGGATTGTTTTTCGCGTATCTGCTCTATCAGCCCTTCGTAAAGGCGCGCGGTCTTTTCCGCGCCATCTTCTTCCTGCCCTATGTGGTTTCTACCGTTGGCTCTGCAATTGTGTGGGCGTTTGTGTTCGACCCGCGCAGCGGTCTGGCGAACTTTATCCTCACGCGTCTAGGCGTGCCGCCGCTCCGCTGGCTCATCGAGCCGTCCGGCATCGGCGAATTGATCGCCGAAGGCATGCACGTCACTATTCCGGCGTGGCTGAATGGTCCCAGTCTCGCGCTGATCGCGATCTCTATTTTCTCGATCTGGCAAATGCTGGGGTACGACATTGTGATCTTTCTCGCCGGCTTGACGAACATCTCCAGCGAGCTGTACGAGGCGGCGCGCATCGACGGCGCGAACGGCATTCAACTCTTCCGCCACATCACCGTGCCGCTGCTGGCGCCGACCACGTTCTTCGTCATCGTGATTTCCGTGATCGGCTCGCTGCAATCCTTCAACTCCATCTTTGCGATGAACACCGCCGCGGCGCAGAGTCTGGGCGGACCGCTCGGCAGCACGAGCACGCTGACGGTGTACATGTTCGATCAACTCTACTCCTACTCCAACTATGGCTATGCCTCCGCGATTGCGATTCTGCTTTCGCTCGTCATCCTCGCGTTCACTCTCTTCAACTTTCGCGTGCTCGACCGACGGTCGCGCGCGTAAGAATAGGACAATGACTGTGACGATAAATTTGGATCGCTTGAAGAGCGGACTGACCCAGACCCTGATCTACCTCATCCTGATTGCCGGCGCGCTGTGGGCGCTCTTCCCCTTCGCGTGGATGGTGCTTACCTCGCTCAAAGGATACGCCGAAGCGTCCGCCGCCGAAAACTTTCTGCCGACGCGCTGGCTCTTCTCGAATTACGTCGACGCGTGGAACGCGGTGGGGCTTTTTCCGCGCTATTTCGCGAATAGTATCTTCATGTCCCTCGCGACCGTCGCCGGCGTGCTGATTACCTCGACCCTTGCCGCGTACGCGTTTGCGCGAATGGAGTTTCCGGGACGCGACACGCTTTTCATCGTCCTGCTGGCAACGATGATGGTGCCGTTTGAAGTGACGCTGATTCCCAATTTTATCGTGATCCGCAACTTGCAGTGGTCGGACCAATACCAAGCCCTCATCATTCCGTGGATCGCCAGCGCGTTCAGCATTTTCCTGCTGCGCCAATTTTTCCGGTCGATCCCGCAGGAACTCAACGACGCGGCGGTGATGGACGGCTGCACACATCTGCGCTTCCTCGCGTCGATCGTGCTGCCGCTCTCGCGCCCGGCGTTGATCACCAGCGGACTGTTCACCTTCCTCGCGAGCTGGAATTCGCTGATGTGGCCCCTCCTCGTCACCAATCGTCCGGAGATGCGCCCAATCCAGGTGGCGATGACAACGTTCATCGGCGATGCCGGCACGCAGATCCAACTCTTGCTCGCGGC
>DAIDTM010000513.1 GCA_027457205.1 Anaerolineae bacterium
GGTGTTATCGAATCATAAATAAGAACGCGAAGATTGCCGCGCCGGTTACGGCGATCAGCAAATAGTTTTGCACGCGACCGGTTTGAATCAGTTTCAGCCCATCGCCGACCATATCGGTGATGATGCCAACGGCGTTCACGACGCCATCGACGACATTGTGATCGATCCACGCGCTGATCGATCCGATGACGCGTCCGACCAGACCGGCGAGATTGACCAGCCCGTCGACAATCGCTTTGTCGAACGCGTAGCAAAGACGCGAGAACCAGCCGACGAAGCGGATGAGCCAGCCGGCTTGCACGCGCACGGAATCGACCGTGCCGGTCTTGCCTTCCGGTCCGGCTTTCTGCGCGATGACAACGCCGTACAACTCGTCCATATAATACTTGTTACGCAGCAGCGACCAGACGGGACCAAGCACCGCCAGCGGATCGCGCTGACCCGCTTTCAGCGGCTTCCAACCGTAGATCAAGAATCCCAAGCCGATGCCGGCGAGCGCAATGACGACCGACGAACCGGCAATCAGCGGATTGAACGCCGTCGCTTCCAGCGGCTCTTTGATGCCAAGCACGCCGCCCGCGCCGACAAAGTTCTGCATAAACTCGATGCCGGGAGCGTTGACCAAGCCGCTGACGGTGGCGAAGAACGCCAGCACGGCGAGCGGCATCCACATCACCTGCGGCGATTCGTGCGCGTGCTCGACCGCGTGTTCGTCGCGTCCCGCGCCGAAGAAGGTGAGGAAAATCTGACGCGTCATATAGAACGCGGTAAAGAATGCGCCGAGCGCCAGCATAATGTAGACGATCAGATCGATCGTGTTGCCTTGCGTGCCCAGCGTGAACGCGTGCGCCAGAATCTCGTCCTTGCTCCAGAATCCGGCGA
Organism: Anaerolineae bacterium; assembly: GCA_027457205.1. Lineage (GTDB taxonomy): Bacteria > Chloroflexota > Anaerolineae > UBA4142 > UBA4142 > DAIDTM01. The sequence goes on from DAIDTM010000513.1 coordinate 883, forward strand.
ACGGCGGAATGCCGGCGAGCGCGAGCGCGCCGATGATGAACACCGTCGCGGTGATCGGCATCTTTTTCCGCAAGCCGCCCATCTGCATCATGTCGTTCGTGCCGACGCCGTGAATGACCGAGCCGGCAGAGAGGAAGAGGAGCGCCTTGAAGAACGCGTGCGTGATGAGATGGAACGCGCCGGCGAGGTACGCGCCTGTGCCGAGCGCGGCAACCATATAGCCCAGCTGGGAAATCGTCGAGTACGCGAGGACGCGCTCGAGGTCATCCTGCGCCATGCCAATCGTCGCGGCGAAGAGCGCGGTGAACGCGCCGACGATCGCGACGACCGTCATCGCCGGACCGCCGGTCGCCGCGGCAGTGATGAACAGCGGGAAAGTGCGCGCGATGAGATAAACGCCCGCCGCCACCATCGTCGCCGCGTGGATCAGCGCGCTGACCGGCGTGGGACCTTCCATCGCGTCCGGCAACCAGATGTGCAGCGGGAATTGCGCGGACTTGCCAATCGTGCCGCCAAGAATCAGCAGCGCGATCACCGTCACCCACGGCACGCCGGGGAACGCCTGCGCGGTCGCCAGTTGCTTGAGCGTCGCTTCGGTAAAGACCGTCGTAAAGTTCAGACTGCCGGTCTGGATGTAGAGGAAAACCAAGCCGACGAAGAAAATCGTATCGCCGACGCGCGTGGTGAGGAACGCTTTGAGCGACGCGTACGTCGCGCGCACGGTCTGCGCGTCGTCGATATGGTGCTCGTTTGGCAGACGGACGGACCAAAAGCCGATCAAGAGGTACGAGCACAAGCCCATGATTTCCCAGAACAGGAACAATTCGAGCAGGTTGGAGGAGATGACCAAGCCGAGCATACCGAAGGCGAAGAGGGAAATGTAGGCGAAGAAGCGGGCGTACCGCGGGTCGTCGGTCGTGTGAACATGACCGTGTTCGTCGGCGTGGCTGTGCTGCATGTAGCCAATCGAATAGATAAAGATCATCAGGCAGACCGTCGTCACCATAAAGAGCATCACGGCAGCCAGCGGATCGATCATCCAGCCGACGGAAAACAGTTCGTGACCGGTGGGAATCGTGAGAAAGCCGAGCAGCGTGCCGGTAAATGGATTCTGGGCGAGCGCCGCGCCGCTCCCAATCGCTTCAGCCAGCACGCCGTAGGCGACGACACCCGCCAGCAAAATTCCGGCGACCGCCGTCAACGCGCTCAGCCGATTGTTCCGGTTGAAGAAAAAGACGATGAGCGCAAACGCCAGCAGTGGAAAAATGGGAATCAAGAATGCGAGATTGAACATTGATACCTCAATGAGCCAATTGCCCAATTGACCAATGAGCCAATCCATCAGCGAGTGTCATTTGGCTCACACTTGCATCTGCGGTTACGCAAGTGCAGGTGTTGGTAAATTGGTTCATTGGCTAATTGGTATTTACCATTTCATCAAATCGACGTCTTCCACGTTCACCGTGTCGCGCGACCGATAGATCGCGATAATCAACGCGAGACCGATCGCGGCTTCTGCCGCGGCGAGCGTCACGACGAACAGCGCGAAAATCTGCCCCGCGAGGTCCATCGTCGGCGCGGCGGGCTTGACGTAGCGCCAGAACGCGACGAGGTTGATATTCACCGCGTTCAGCATCAGCTCGATCCCCATCAGGATGGCGACGGCGTTGCGCCGCGCCAGCGCGCCAAACAAGCCCAGGCAGAACAAGATCGCGGCGACAATCAAATAGAATTGAAGTGGAATCATATAAACCCCAGTTGGCAGTCGTCCGTATTCAGTATTCAGACAGACAGATTACAGAATACTGCTCACTGAACACTGTTTACTCTCTCGCGATGACAATCGCGCCGATGAGCGCGGCGAGCAGCAGCAGCGATACGGCTTCAAACGGCAACAGGTACGTCGTCACCAAATCGGCGCCGAGTCGCGGAATCAAATCGGAAATCGTGTGCGGCTGCGCCAGCGGCCAATTGGTCGTGATGGCAACGAAAAAGAGCACCGCAAACATCAACATGCCGACAAACGCCGCCCCGATCCACTGCGAGTTTTGAGTGGACGCCGCGCTGGTCATCAGGCCGCGCGTGAGCATAATCGCAAAGAGGATGAGGACCGAAATCGCGCCAATGTAGATGATGACCTGGACGATCGCGACGAATTCCGCTTCGAGCACAAAGTAGATGCCTGCCACGCCCATAAACGACAGGATCAAGCCCAGCGCCGCGCGGACCAGATTACGGAGCGTGACCGCCAGGAACGCGCCGATCAGCGCAATCGCCGATAACACAAAGAACGCAACGTAGGTGAGGAATTGACTCGTGAGCATCGTTCGTCCTTATCCAATCTTTCTCGATCAACCGACTTTGAAGAACATCAGGAGAATGCCGGTCAATACGATGTTGATCAATGAGATCGGCACCAGTACTTGCCACGCGAACTTCATCAACTGATCGACGCGAAAGCGCGGCAGCGTCATCCGAATCCACATTCCCAGCAGAATGAGCGCGTAGGTCTTGATGAGGAACCAGAGCCACGAGGGAAGGAAGGGACCCTGCCAGCCGCCGAGGAAGAGCGTCGTTGCAATAGTACAGACGATGAAGAAGTTGAAATACTCGGCGAGGTAGAACAAGCCGAACTTCATGCCGCTGTATTCCGTGTGATGCCCGGCGACGATTTCGGATTCGCCTTCCGGCTGGTCGAACGGCGTACGGTTGACTTCGGCGAGCGCGCTGATGTAATAGACGACGAATCCGATCAGTCCGACCGGTAGCACAAAAACGTACCACAGCGTGCTTTGCTTTTGGACGATCTGCACCAGCGACATCGAGCCAGCCAAGAGAATGATCGGAACAATCGTCAGCACCTGCGGAATTTCGTAACTGATCGCCTGCGCGACCGCGCGCATACCGCCCAGCAGCGCGAACTTGTTGTTCGAGCCATAGCCCGCCATGAAGAGTCCGACCGTTCCGATCGAACTGACCGACACGACCCACAGGACGACGATGTTCAAATCTGCCGGCTGCATCCCTTGCCCGAAGGGAACGACCACGAAGGCGAGGACCGCTGGCGCGAGCGCGATCACCGGCGCGAGCAAGTGCACCAGTCCATCGGCGTTCGTCGGCACGATGTCTTCCTTGATGAACATCTTGATCGTATCGGCAACCGGCTGCAACATACCGAACGGTCCGACGCGGTTTGGACCGACGCGGTCCTGCACGCGCGCGGCGACCTTGCGTTCCAGCCAAATGAGCGTCAACACGACGCCGACGCCGAACAGCAGAACGACGGTGCCGACGATCAGTCCCATAATCGCCGCGACGATCGCGCTTGCCGCGTCGGGACGCAGCCCCGCGCCGCCGAGCAAGCCGTTGAGGAACGCGTTGATCGCATTGTAGATGTTGGTGAAGAGATTGTTTAGAATATCCATCGGTATAATCCCACAAAGGATAGGCGAAAGAGGAGAGATGCAAGAGAATTGTTCTCGCTCCTCTTTCCTCTCTATTTCACGTCCACTCGAGCAAGCCGTTGCGCCAGGCGTACGCAAGCGCCAGGATGAGGATGCCCAGGAAGACGATCATCTCGACCAGCGCGAAAGGTCCGAGCGTGTTGTACGCCACCGCCCACGGGTAGAGGTAAACCACTTCGATGTCGAAGACGACAAAAATAAGCGCAAAGAGATAGTACTGGACGCGGAATTGCACCCAGACATTTTGCGCTTCTTCGGGGAAATCCTCAAACTCCAAGCCGCATTCGTACGTGGCTTTTTTCGATTGGTTTGGTTTTTTGGGGCGGATGACCAAAGATAGGAGCAGAGGGATGGCGGGGAATATGACAGCTAGCAGAGCAAAGATGGCGACAATACCATATCGATCAAGCACGGGCGCTACTCCTTTGTAGAAAATGATAGCTTGAGTCGAACACGGCTATTATATCACACACACACTGATTTTACAAAATCAACTTGCCGGTGACGGTACACATCGCTGCGGCGCAGGCAGCTGACTGCAGCCCAGCCGCAATCTCACCGGAGACGCAGATGACTGGGGCGAAGTGCGCCACAGCCACGCAGAGAATTTTTATATTTTTCTCCCATCTGCGACTCTGCGGTGAACCATGGATTGCCTGAGCAAATACGTAATGTGTTATAATGCTCGGCGTGAACAACGAATTCCATATCATCGATCACCCGGACGCGCGCACGTGGAACGATTTTATCGCGGCGCGCGGCGGACACGTCCTCCAATCGACCGCGTGGGGCGATTTGAAAACGCGCTTTGGCTGGAGCGCGCAACGCATCGCGCTCACGCGCGGCGATGCGCTGGTCGCCGGCGCGCAAATCCTCTTCCGACGCTTGCCGCTTGGTTTGCGTTTCGCGTACATCCCGCGTGGTCCCGTCGCCGATCCGCAAGACCACGAGACATACTCCGCGCTGCTGAACGCGCTGTGCGCGACCGCGCGCGCGCGCGGCGCGTTCGTGCTAAAAATCGAACTGAATTTATTCGATTCGGTTGATCTCAATCCTCTTCGGACGCCCAATCTGCAATCTGCCAATCCCATCCAGCCGCGCACGACCATTCACGTCGATCTCACGCGCGACCTGGATACCATCCTCGCGCAGATGAAACCAAAATGGCGCTACAACATCCGCTTGGCGGAACGCAAAGGCGTGACGGTGCGCGCCGGCAGCGCGGACGACATCGCGACATTCTATCGCTTGCTCCAGGTCACCGGTGAACGCGATGCGTTTGCGATTCACTCGTTCGATTACTACCGCGCGGCGTTCGAGCTGTTCACCGCGCAGTACGCCGCGCGCCTGTTCGTCGCCGAGTACGAACGCGAGACGCTTGCTGCGATTTTCGTCACCGCGTTCGGCGCGGAAGCGATCTATCTCTACGGCGCGTCGGGCAACGCGCACCGCGAGCGAATGCCCAACCACGCGCTGCACTGGCAGGCGATGCAGTGGGCGAAATCGCGCGGGTGCACGCGGTACGATTTGTGGGGAATTGCGGACACGGCGTGGGCGGAAGCGCCGGGCATTGATGATGTAGGGGCGACTCATGAGTCGCCCCTACCGCACGGTCTCTACCAATTCAAGCAAGGTTTCGGCGGTGCGGTGGTGCGCTACGCCGGCGCGTACGACGTGGTCTTCTCGCGCTGGCGGAACGCGCTCTACATACGCGCGATGGCAGCGCGGCGCGGCGTTGCGATCGGTTAAAACCAACGTCTATCAATCGCGAAACCAGCGCAGCGGGTTTGCGGCACGATAGCCGTCCACTTCAGTGGATGGTGCTGGCGGCGCGGGGCGATGGGATAATGCGTTGGTATGACACGCGTGCGTAAGGGCGCGAAAGGGATTTGAGGATGGGCGGAACTTGCCGAACCGCTTAACCATATGGAAGCACTACACTGACTTTGTGGGCGGTTCGATAAGGAGGATAAGTTTCAAATCAAATTGTACGCCGACGAACATATCAGCAGTCTTAATTGTAGCCTCAAATTCAATCGGGGCGCCACTCGAAAACTTAGCGGCGCGGTCAAGCGGCACGCCCTGAAGTTTGATAACGTCTGACGCGTTCCACAGTAATTGATTCCCGACACGAATATAGACGTTTCCTTCGCCATCCACGTTGGTAACCGAACCGCGCCAGTGGACATTCTTGCCAATTAGAGAATCGAGATACTGCCTTCTTTGCAAGTCAGTCGAGAGTAAATCGTAGTGGGATCTGACATATTCATAACTCAAAGGGTCCGGGGTAGGCACGCTAGTGTCTGTAGGTCTCGGCGCAACAAGGGTCGCGCGCCCTTCGGGCGACATCAACATGCCGACAAGAAGTATCAGTGCGATACAGAAAATGCCTAAAATAACACAGAGGGAGGCAACGAAAATTATCGTGCTACGCTGTGACGGTGTCATCGAGTCTTCACAATCCACAAACTTAGGAGATGCGCGACGATAGCGATTACAAAGAATAGGATACCTAGCAAAAATACTATCCCCTGTGCATAAAGGAGTCTCCAAGTTCTTTCACCCAGTTTTTTGTTCTCTTCAGAGAGTTTTTTTGCTTGTTGTTTTTGCTCATCGTTACCCGCTCTTAATGTATCCACCATCGCAGTTTGCCTGAAATCCTTAGTTCGATTCCAGGCGGTCACACATCCAACCGCTAGCGAAATTAGAAATAACAACGCACTACCAAGATAAAACTCCCATTCGAAGCATGAACGAAGCGTGACATCTTTTCCAAGTAAATACTGGCCCTGCCAAAACACTAGAGCGGAAGAGAGTCCAATGAATAGATTGTTGACAAAGGTAACCTGCTGGATGCTTATTCCTTGCCAACGACGCCGACGTTCCTTGTAATCTTCTCGCTTGTCTAACGGTGCATTCGGTTGTGCGCTCATAGGTTTCGCCTAAGAGAAGTCAACCTGGCAATACTCGGTCGAACCGGAAAAGTATCCTTGCCGAAAGTCAAAGTGGTTCGCGGCATCGCCAACGACAAGGCGTGTCGGTCGTGTCCTTAGCATTTTTCCTTCGCTCGTAGATTCTGTTCAGCACAGGTTGTCAAGGGCACACTCTGGACGTCACTTCACACAAGAAAACCTGCCGCGTCGCGAACTACTCGCGCCCATCGTCAGGTGCATTTCAAGTATACGAGCCATTTCTGTGCAAGTCAATCATTTGTTAACGAAATTTATCCGCGCTTATCCGCGTCCTAACTTTGCCCCACCTTCCCGCCGCTCGCCGCCCACAACGCCTGGCTCACATCGTGCGCCGTCCACTCGCGATGGTTGCATCGTTCGTTCAACCGCGCCGCGCGCTCGCGCAACGCGGCGGCATAGCGCTGGTAGTACGCCGGCGTAAACGCCACCTTGCCCAGTTGCGGAATTTGCTTCGCCACCAGTTCGTCGAAGAACGGATAGATCGCCGGCGCGTAACACGCCAATACCGCGGACGCCGTCGCGGGTCCCACACCGGCAAGATTGCTGAGAATATCGACCGGCTTGCGCGGATCGGGCGTCGCGGCAAACGCTTGCTGCGAAGTCTGCTCGACGAGCGCCGGAGGATTTCCGATCACGAGCAGCCGGTTGCGTTCGCGCCAGACACCGCGCTTCATCTTCCAGACCGTTACGCGCTCCAACTCCTCGCGCGTGACAGACAGCGGTTGGCGCGCGGCAATCCGCGCGGGCAATTCCTCGCGATACCACGCGTCGATTTCGGGCAAGCCGTTCACCTGCTGCGCGCGAACTGTATCGGCGTAGCGTTCCAGCGCCGCGTGCCAATCCGCGCAGGAATTCGTTTGCCAAAGAGTCATATCGTGTTCACCACAAGAGTTTTATCGCGAGCGCCATGCCCAAGAAACAGAGCACCCAAAAGACGATCGGACCAGACGCTCCCTTGAATTTCAAACCTAACACCTCAAACTCGATCGCGCCCGAACTGTGCTGCAACACGTAAACGATGCAAAACGATGCAATCCCTGCCAGAGGCAGACCAACCGTTGCGGCGAAATGTTCGCGGATGATCGCATCGTAATCCCGAAGAACAAGGATACCAAGGTAAATGGCGGTGAAGAGCGATGCGCCGCTGACGACGATCCAACTGGCAAACCTGACGAATGTTCTCCTCTCCATTTTGCAAATCCTCCCCGGAGCCGACCTATCGCTCCGACGATTCAAAGCAAGACGGCTAAAGAAAAAGCACCTCTCGCGGCAAGGCGCTCTTGCCCCAGCCGTCAGGTGCTATTCTTTCGGTTAATCACACTCACAGGTTGATTAGAGTATACAAACCATCCCGCCAAAAGTCAATGGTCGATTTCTGTTGCTGGTGTGGCAGCCGCCGCCCTCCCATTAACAAAAAGCGATTCTCGCAACGAGAATCGCTTCCACCTTGTGCCGACGAGTGGAGTCGGACCACTGACCAAGGGCTTATGAGTCCCCTGCTCTACCACTGAGCTACGTCGGCGCACTTACACTGCTGATTATATTCGTTAAGAATCCGATGTCAAATGAACTGGCGTGCACCTTCGCGCATCCGTTTTTTCGCTTTGCCTTTCAGCTTGCCGCTTGAATGATATCGCGCAGCACGCCCGCCGCCGTTGGATACGGATCGTCCTCTTCAATCGTCGCAAAAATCGTACCGTTGATGTCGGTCTGATAAATGACGCCCATCATTCCCGCGCCGACGTTCGCCAGTGGATGCGTCTTGTCGAGCCGCGCTGGCGCGACGCTCAACCGATAATCCTGCTTGCCCACTTTTTCCGCGAGCGCGATCAGCTTGATGACCTGCCGATGCTTCTCCGCCGCGCGCAAATCGTCTTGGGTAACCTTGCGGATGCCTTCGACGCTGACATCTTGCAGCGTGGTTGGGTGATGGAGCGCCGCGTTGGCGATGATCACGAGTTTGTTCGCCGCGTCCCAGCCGTCCACGTCGAGCGTCGGATCGGCTTCCGCCATTCCGATGTCCTGCGCGTGCTTCAGCGCGTCTGCATACGCTTGCCCCTCGGTCATGCGCGCCAAGATGTAATTCGTCGTCCCGTTCACCACGCCTTCGAATTTGTCGATCACGGTCGCGCCCAGATCGCGCGCGCCGATGTTGAGCGTCGGTAAGCCGCCGGTGACCGTCGCGCTGTACAGCAGTCGCACGTTGTTCTCGCGCGCCAGCGCCATCAAGTCTTGGAACGCCAGCACCAGCGGACCCTTGTTCGCAGTGACTACGTTCATCTTGTGCGCGAGCGCCGCGCGGATCGTGCTTAGCCCCGGCTCGCCATCCTTCAAGTTGGTGAGCGAAAGCTCCACCAGCACATCCGCATCGACCGCGTCGACGAGTTGCTGCCGCGTCATGCCCGGCTTGCCCCGCCGCGGATACGCGGCAATGCCCTGCTTGTCGCGTTTGAGCTGCAGAATTTCGCGGGCGTCCAGTCCATTCCGATTCGCCGCCGTCGCGCCGCCCGTCGTATCGACCGCGCCGGCGACGACTAGTTCCAAATCGAATCGCTCGCGCAGCAGCGCGCGCTTGAGATCGATCAACTCCAGCAACCGCCGCCCTACGTTCCCCAACCCCACCATCGCCAAGCGCGTGGTTCGCATCGCCATCCTCCTGAGAGTCTGTCTGAAAAGTTCTAAATCTCTCGCAAAGACGCCAAGACGCAAAGGATTTAGCAAAAACTTCTTGGCGACTTTGCGGCTTTGCGTGAGTTTTAAGACTGGTTCTGAGACGTTTCACAAAAAAGCCCCGCGTCAGACGCGAGGCATATCCATAGCCGGGCTTGGTCAGAGACCAGTCGTCCGATTGCCGCTGTCGGGCGGCTGACGACTGCCGAGTCTTAAAACAACCGGCTCCAAATACTCTTGCGCGCTTCGGCTTCCACGCGCGCCAAGCGTTGCTCCAGCACCAAACGATGGTCTGAATCGCGCTTACGCATATCGTTCAGCTCCTGCTCCAGCTTTTGCATCCGCTCGCGCAGTTTCATATTCTCTTCCTTGAGGTTGAAATTGTCCTGAATGATCACGCCCTGCAAGTTGCGGTTCACCTGCAGACTGTTCTGAATCGTCTGCTGATTCTCGATCATCGCGCGCAGCGTATCGGTCAACACCACAAAGCCAGCCGACTGCCCGCCCTCGCGCGCGGTCATCGCCATCGAGACCGTCTCGCCGCGTCCTTCGGCGTGCAACTGCTCGACGACTTCTTCCGTGCTCAAGCCGCCCGCCAACTGTTCCTTGGCGCGATGCAGCACCACCAGATCGTCCGGCATAAAGTGGCGATTCACGCCATCGCCGCCCAGCGCGCCGGCGGGCGAAAGGAACGGCGCAAAGTCCTTCGCCCAACGCTTAAGCGTATTCGCGGAAACGCCCAACTCGGTTGAAGCTTGCTGAAACGTTTTGAACGCTTCTGTCATCCTACCACCTTTCGAAAAATGGGTCGTGCTCGTGGAATCACGTGGAAATCATACCGATCGGGGAGATTATCGGATACGATTCTACCACGCCCTGGCGATTTTTGCAAAATGCCCGTGGGGCGATTTTGGCGATGCGCCGCATCTTGTGCTATAATAGCGCCACTTTGAAATACCTGAAATGGGCTATACCCCTCGCCCTGGCGTGGAGCGTCATCACCTTCGCGTTGGTCTCGGCGGATTCGCCTAATCCGTCCAGCGCGCCCGACCCCGCCAGTCCCCCGCAAAATCCGCCGGTCATCGCCGCGTGGCTGCAACGCAATGGCGATGTTCCAGGACCGATGTCGGTCATCATCGCGCCGCGCATCAACGCCTACAACGAACTCAGCCCGCACAGTTTCACCATCGAGCGCGACGGCAGTCTCACGGTCAACAATCCCGTCGCCGACGCCGTGCTGATCGATTACGCCAACGCGAACGGCATCCGCTACATTCCCACCGTTTCGTCCGGCTGGGACAATGGCAGTCGCCTCCTCCGCATCCTCACCACTCCCACATTGCGCGCGGCGCACATCGCTGCGATTTTGAAAATCGCGCAGCAACCCAAAGTGGACGGCGTCGATCTGGACTATGAAAACCTGCCGCCGGCGGCGCGGCAGCCGTACACCGATTTCGTCACGACGCTGGCGGCGGCGCTGCACCAGCAAGGCAAACTCCTGAGCGTCACCGTGCCGCCCGAAGTCCGCGACAGCGACTCGTGCGTCATTTGCCGCTTTGCCGATTATGCCGCGCTAGGCGCGGTCGTCGATCGCTTTCGCGTGATGGCATACGAGTACCACGGCAATCGCGGCGATCCCGGTCCGGTCGCGCCGGTGTGGTGGATGCGCCAGGTGATGTCGTACACCGTCAGCGTTGTGCCGCACGACAAGGTCACGCTCGGCATTCACCTCTACGGTTACGATTGGGGCGGCGCGCAAACGCCCGCGCTGTGGTGGTCGGACGTTCAGTCGCTGAAGGACGAATACAACGGCATCGTCACTTATCCTGACACCGACCCGCGCGGCGAGATCGGCGAAGCGAAGATGACGTACACCATCGTCAAGCCGGTGCGCTGCCCGCACTATCTGGGCGACGAGTGCCCGCCGGCGGCGCAAGAGAATCACACCGTCTGGTTCGTCGATGCGCGGTACGTCGCGGACAGTTGGAAGATCGTCCAAGACCTGGGACTGGGCGGCATCATCATGTGGCGTCCTGGCGGCGAAGACCCGGCGATCTGGAACATCCTCGCGCCCAATTCTGCTCCCCTCGGCAGATTCAACTCCACGACTCCATTTTAATCCGCCCACCGACCCGTCTGTCGGCGAGAGAGATTTCTACTCTTGCCGCGCCAGCAAATCGCGCAAGTCCTCCGGCAGCACACGCGGTCGCCAGTCCGTGCCCACGTTCAAGTGCTTGGTCCATCCCGTGCACAAGACTTGACGCGTCTCCGCGTTCAACACCTCGTACTGAATCACAAACGCACGGCTCTGAATTTCCCCCAACCACGTCCGCACCGCCACCAGATCGCCATAGCGCGCCGGCGCGAGGTACCGCGCCGATAGCTCGGTGACGGGCCAGTTCAGTCCGCGCGCTTCAACATCGCGATGATAGTCACGTCCCTGCTGCCAAAAGAAATCACCGCGTCCATGCTCGAACCAGATAATATAATTCGCGTGATACACCACACCACTCGCGTCCGTCTCCGCATACCGCACCCGAAAAGTTGTCTCGACGATTTTCCTTGGCATTGGCATCTCCTCATTGAATCGTAATCGTCGTCACGCCGATGGTCTCGGTCAAGTCTGTGCCATAGTCTAACCGCACCACGTTCATTGTCGATTTGAGCGCGCGCGCCGGCAGTGTGATGCGATAGTCTTGCCACGCTGGTGTCAGCGTGAACGCGCCGATGTTTTCGCCGTTCAGCGAAATGCTAACGCGCTGCGGCGATTGGGCGTACGCGTTCAGCGTCATCACGCGGTCTCCCGCACCTGCCAACACAAAATAAATCTCCGATTGCGCGCCGCGCGTCCAGACGAAGTTGAACTTGCCCTGCCAATTTGCCTGCGGATACTCGAACTGCCAGCCGCGCCCGGCGTACATCTGCCCAATGTTCTCGCGCAGATCGATGTTCACCGAGTCTGGTATACTCGCCGGCGGCAGCGCGTACGCCATCGTCTCGCCATCATTAAAGATCTGCCGCGCGCCCAATATCTCGCGCAGATAATTGTCGATCCCGCTTACCTGCGTCGGCGTCAGATACAATCGATGCAGCACCGCGTAGCGCAAATCGTAAAACGCCAAGACCTGATCGCGCACGCGCCGGTCTTCGGCAAGGTCTGCCGGCGCAAGCGGCGGATCGACGCCTTCCAGCGCGCGCAGTGAACGATCGACGATGGGAACGCCGCGCGTGCCAAAGTACTCCGCCAGTCCCGGCGCGATGCGATTGGTGTACGCGCGCAGGATGCGCTTGCCGTCGATTGCCTGATACCACTCGGTCGCCGCCGCGCCGCGCCAGTTGAACGTCGGAATCTCCAAAACCGTAAAACTGCCTGGCGCGCGCGCAATATCGTTGTAGACCGGCGGAATCGTCAGCGGCTGCATCGGATACGGCAACACGGCAAACTCGACCAGAATCGCCATCGGTACGAGCCATAACGCAATACGCAATACGGAATACCGAACAAGTGCTGCATGAGACGTGGGACGTGAGATGTGATTTGCAATTTGTAATTTGTAATTTTTTTGTAGTTGGTCAATCGCAATGGCTGCCAGCATCGCCAGCGCGAACGAGACCATAATGCCGTACCGCATCGGAATGCGGATGTTGTTTAGAATTGGAATCTCGTGTACCAGCACGTACGGCAGCGGGATGCCGGTATCGTTTCCAAGAACGTGCAACGAGGGACCGAGACCGAGCAGCGCGAACAGAATCGCCGTGAACAGCCAGAAACGCGCGGCGCGCCATCGCCACGCGACGGCGTAGGCGGCGAGCGCAAGCGCGATATACCCAACGAACGCTTGCGCGTCGGGGTTCAGCGGCGCGCCATCGTCCGGCTTGGAGGACGCGTTGACGCCGATCACCTTGAGCGGCGCGTCGGCGTACAGCGCGCTGCGCGCGTTCGGCACAAAATACGACGCCAGGTCGTAGGAACGGTCGAGCGAATATTTGAGCGGAAAGACGCGGATGTAGTTGCCGCCCTCGGCGTTGAAATCCTGCTGGAGCACCGCAACCATTGGCGCGGAAAGCGCGGCGGCGACCAGCGCGGCGACTGCCCAACGCGCCATCGCCGCGCGCGCGGCGCGCCAATCCTCGGCAAAGACGTATGCCGCGTAGACG
>DAIDTM010000514.1 GCA_027457205.1 Anaerolineae bacterium
GAGTACGAAGAGGAATACGAAGACGAAGAGTGAGCCGGCAGATCGAACGCGGCGATCGAGTTTCTGAATGACAAAACAAGACCCGATGGGATTTGTGCATCCCATCGGGTCTCACTTTTTCTACGCGGATTATGCCGCGACTTCGAGGTCGCGTTCTTTGAGATAATCCTCGACTTCCGAGCGCGCTTTTTGGAACACACGCACGAGCCCTTCGTCCGCGCCCTTGTAGCTGCCCACGGTTCGCTTAGCGCAAGCGGAGCAACCCATCAACGCTTTGTAGCGATCGGGGTTGCAGTCTAGGCAGCCGCACTGGCGAATCATCATCAGCGAAAACGCCAGACTGTCCGGATGATCTTCGGGCAAACTGGACACGCGGCGCACCAATTCGCGCCATTTGCCGTTTCGGACCGCCGTCAGCGAAGCGACGCTTTTGTGAGGGAATAGAATTTCAGCACGCATAGTTCAGTACGTTCCTTTCTATTGGAGCGGAGCGTGTCCGCTAAACATTTAAGAGAGGAGGCTGCCGGCGCTGCCCCGGCATCATCGCGCTGACCGCGCCTCCATCGAAACCTGCGGCAAACAAGTCGTACCCCCGATTCTGTTCAATCCGTCATCTGTCTCGGCAGTTGCCGGCGGCGATTGCGTCGCGGAGTGTTGCTCCGCCTCGGCATCGTCGCTGCGACGGGAATCAGCTGCATCGTTCGACGCGAGCCAATCCCACCCGCCTTGCTCCCAGTTGGACATTCACCCAGCCGTCGCAGTTGCCTGCAACGCTGGTGGGCTTTTACCCCACCGTTTCAGCCATCACCCTCACCCAACCTTCCCCCGCTAACGCCGGGGAGAGAAAAATGAGGGCTGGTTTGCTTTCTGTTGCAGTTGTCGTCGCGCGACCTCCGCTTTCCCTTCTCCTGTCGAAGACGGGGGCGGGTTGAGTGGGGGGCGCGTGCCCTCACTTGCTGTTTCGTGAGGCAACCCTGCCCGATTCGCATCGGACTGGGAGTCGGGAAGTTCCTCTCGCCCATCGACTGATCTCTGGACGAGCGACGGACCGCTTGTTTGCCTTGGTTAGAGATTAGAATTTGGAGGTCGGAACGATTTCTCAATTGCAGACATCATCTAACCTCGACCTTCCAACTTCTAAACTCTAGTCTCAGTGAGCCGGCAGGGAATCGAACCCTGAACCCACAGCTTAAAAGGCTGTTGCTCTGCCAATTGAGCTACCGGCCCCCTTTGCCATCCAACAAATTTTTAACGCGCGGCGGGCAAGAAAAAAGGCGTGACCGCGTACCTTCACGCCTCGCTGGGTGAAAGCGCACACGCAAAATCAAACGCAAGATTTAACCAAACCTTTACCTTGCCCAACCACGCCGCTAGTTTACCACAACTGACGAACGCTTGTCAAGCATCTTCTTTTCGCCGATTTATGTTAATCGACTCGATTGCCGGAGTTTCGCTGCGATTCGCTGCGCGACCTCTTCCAAGAATTTCCGATCATTCGCCGTGAACGCGGTAGGCACATCGCTATCGATGTCAATCTCGCCCAAGACGCGGTCGCCGCGCAGAATCGGCACGACGATCTCGCTGCGCGTCTCAAGACTGCACGCGATGTACTCCGCGTCTGCGTTCACATCATCGACCGTCACGGTCTCTTTCACGCGCGCCGCGCGCCCGCAGATGCCCGCGCCGATTGGAATGCGCGTGTGCTCGGTCGGTCGCCCGCGATACGGACCCAACACCAACGTCTCGCCCTCGAGCAAATAGATGTAGACGCCGGTGTAGCCCGGAAAATTCGCGTGCAGCGCGGCAGCGGTTTCGTCGAGCAGCGCGTCGCTCGCCTGCTCTATCGCGTCGAGTACCGCGCGTTCGCGCGCGCGGCGGCTGTTGTTATCTTGCATTCTGACGCTCCTGAACAAGACGAAAGACGGAGGACGGAAGACCGATTCGTGATTTGTCCTCCGTCCTCCGTCGTTCGTCCTCCGTCTGTCTATCGAATCAATCCACCCGCCGCCAATGCAATCGCCGGCGCAGGGAACACGCCGAGCGCGATCACGCTGATCACCGCGATCAGCAGCGCGAGTGCGACGAGCGGCGCGACGCGAATGCCGCTCCAGCCCTCGGCGGGTTCGCTCATATACATTTGCACGACCGGGCGCAGGTAAAAGTAGACTGAGACGAGACTGTTCAATACGCCGATGACTGCCAACCACGCCCAGCCCGTCTCGACCGCCGCGCCGAAGATCAGAAACTTGCCGACAAAGCCGGCAAACGGCGGAAAGCCGGCGAGCGAGAGCAAACAAATCGTCAGCGCGAGCGCGACCAGCGGATGCTCGCGCGCCGCGCCGGCAAAATCCTTGATCTCCAATCGCTCACGCGCGCCATCGCTCAGCGCGATCACCGCGCCGAACGCGCCGAGATTCGTCACGGTGTACGCGAGCAGGTAGAACAGCGCGCTCGACAAGCCGTTCGCGCTCATCGCCACCAGCGCGATCAAGATGTAGCCGGCGTGCGCGATGCTGGAGTACGCCAGCATCCGCTTGACGTTCGACTGCAACAGCGCGGCGACATTGCCGAGCGTCATCGTCAGCACGGCGAGGACCGCGGCGACCGCGCGCCAATCGAGCGCGAGCGCAGGCAGCGCAAACTGGAACGTGCGGAAGAACGCGCCGAACGCGGCGGCTTTGACCGCGACGCTCATAAACGCGGTGACCGTCGTCGGCGCGCCGTCGTACACGTCCGGCGTCCACCAGTGGAACGGCACGAGCGCGACCTTGAAGGCAAATCCAACCATCAGCAGACCGACGCCGATGCTGAGCATGGGCGATCCCGCCGATTGCGCGAGCGATGCAGCGATTTTCGCTAGATTCGTCGTCCCGGTCGCGCCAAAAACGAGCGCGATGCCGTAGAGGAAGAAGGCAGACGAGAACGCACCGAGCAAAAAGTACTTGATGCCGGCTTCGAGCGATCTCGTATCTTCGCGTTGGAACGCGGCGAGGATGTACAGCGGCAGCGACAGCAGTTCCAGTCCCAAGAAAATGACGATGAGGTCCGTCGCCGTCGCCATCACGATCATTCCCGCGACCGAGGCGAGCAGCAGTACGTAATATTCGCCTTGATCGATCTCGTGCGCGTGAATGAACGGAATCGACAATAAGATGCTTAGCGCCGCGCTGAGCGCAATCGTGAGCGTGAGGAACAGACCAAAGTTGTCCGCGACGACCATGCCGCTAAAACCGGACGCGTTCGCGCCCCACAAGCTGAACGCCGCGAATGCCGCGACGACCAAGCCGGCGATGCTCAAGTAGCCAAGCCAGCGCTTGCGTTCCGCCGGCGTGACCAATTCGCCCAGCAAAACGACAATGGCGGTCACCGTGACGATGAGCGCGGGAGCGATGATGCGTAGGTTGATGTCAGGAACGAGAATAGGCATTTTAATCCGGTTGTGTCATTGTGAGCCGCAGAGCGGCGAAGCAATCTCCATATTCAATTGTGGGGATTGCTTCGTCGCAGAGAACGCTCCTCGCAATGACACGACAAGTTACCTTACTACATTCAACAGATTCGTCACACTCGCCTGAATCGGGTCTAGGAACGTGCGCGGGTAGACGCCGATCCAGATGATGAAGACGACCAGCGCGACGAGCAGCGCGATCTCGCGCGCCGACAAATCCTTCAGCGCAGCGTTCTCGGGCTTGGTCACTTCGCCGGTCATCACGCGCTGGTACATCCACAAGAGATAAATCGCCGAGAGCACGACGCCGGTCGCGGCGAACGCCGCGTACCACGGATTTGCTTGGAACGCGCCCACGAGAATCAAGAACTCGCCGACAAAGCCGTTCAGTCCCGGCAAGCCCACCGACGAGAACATCACGAGCAGGAAGAACGCCGCGAAGATCGGCATCACTTTGGCGATACCGCCGAAATCGGCAATCAAGCGCGTGTGCCGCCGCTCGTACAGCATCCCGACGAGCAAAAAGAGCGCGCCGGTCGACAAGCCGTGGTTGACCATCTGCAAAATGCCGCCGCTCATTCCCTGCGCGTTGAACGCGAACAAGCCGAGCATCACGAAACCGAGGTGCGAGACGCTGGAGAACGCGACGAGACTCTTGACGTCGCGCTGCACCGCAGAAACAATCGCGCCATAAATGATCCCGATGATCGCCAGCACGATCAAGAGCGGCGCGAAACTGCGTGCGGCTTCCGGGAAGAGCGGCATGTTGAATCGGATGAAACCATACGTCCCCATCTTCAACAACACGCCGGCGAGAATGACGCTGCCCGCCGTTGGCGCTTCGACGTGCGCGTCGGGCAGCCAGGTATGGAACGGAAACATCGGCACTTTGATCGCGAAGGCGAGCGCGAACGCCGCGAACAGCAAGCCCTGCAAGCCCAGCGGCACAGGCGTCTTTAAGATTTCCGGCAGCGCGAACGTCAGCACGCCGGTCGCGTCGCGGTGCGCGAACACGAGCGCCAGAATCGAGACCAGCATCAGCAGCGAGCCGAACATCGTGAACAGGATGAACTTGACCGCCGCGTAGACGCGCCGCCCGTGTCCCCAAATACCGATGAGGAACGCCATCGGGATCAGCGTAAATTCCCAAAAAACGTAGAACAGGAACAGATCGAGCGCGACGAACACCCCAATGACCGCCGCTTCGAGAATGAGAAAGATGATGTGATATTCTTTGACGCGCTCGGTGATACCCGCCCACGACCCGCCGATGGCGATGACCATCAAGAACGCGGTGAGCAAGACCATCAGCAGACTCAAGCCATCGACGCCGACGTAATACGAGATGCCCAGTTGTGGAATCCACGGCACGCGTTCGACGAACTGCGCCGCCGCGCTGTCCGAACGAAAACTGAGAAACAGCGCGACGCTGATCGCCAATTCGACCAGCGTGGTCGCCAGCGCGATCCAGCGGACAGCGTCGTTATTCTGGCGCGGCACAAACAGCAGTACCAGCGCGCCGAGGAGCGGGAGAACAATGAGAAGAGAAAGATAAGCCAACATTCGTTTTCCGTCGTTTTACCGCAACATCAACCAACCGATCACGATCACCGTACCGACGAGCATCAGCAGCGCGTACGCACGCGCGTAGCCGGTCTGCCAGCCGCGCAGCGCGCCGCTGAACGACGCCATGGCGCGCCCCAAACCATTCGCAAAGCCATCGATGACCTGTACATCGATCACCTGCCACAGGAACATCGCCAGCCGCCGCCCGGGTTCTACAAACACCGCGCTGTAGAATTCATCGACATAGTACTTGTTCCAGAGCAGCGTGTAGATGCCCTTAAATTGCGCCGCAAGGTTCACCGGGATTTCGGGACTGGCGATGTAGAACCAGTAGGCGACGCCGATGCCGATCAATCCCACCGCGACCGACGCACCGATCAACATCCATTCTGTGCCGGCAGGAATCGCCGCGGCGGCTTCGCCGAAGACCGGCGCAAAAAATCCTTCGAGGAAATTCGGTCCCATCACGCTCGGCATGCCGACAAAACCGGCGACAACCGCGAGCACCGCAAGGATTGCAAGCGGCACGGTCATCGACGCGGGCGATTCGTGCGGGTGGAAGGACGGATGACCGACGACGGACGACGGGGAATGCCTGCTTTCGGTCTTCCGTCCTTCGTCCTCCGTCCATCGGGCTTGCGTGTGGAACGTCAGGAAGAACGCGCGGAAAATGTAGAACGCGGTCAGCCCGGCAGTCAGCAGTCCAATCGCCCACAGAATAATGTGTCCCGATTCAAACGCCTGCGCGAGGATTTCGTCTTTGCTGAAAAAGCCGGAGAAGAGTGGAAAACCGGAAATCGCAAGCGCGGCGGCGAAGAACGTGATGTACGTCCAGCGCATCTTGCTGCGTAATCCGCCAAGTTGCCGCATATCGATCACGCCGTTCATCGCATGCATGACGCTGCCCGCGGCGAGGAAGAGGAGCGCTTTGAAGAACGCGTGCGTCATCAGATGGAAGATGCCTGCGCCGTACGCCGCGACGCCCACACCGAGGAACATGTAGCCGAGTTGCGAAATCGTCGAGTACGCCAGCACGCGCTTCAAGTCCATCTGCGTCAGCGCGATCGTCGCCGCAAAGAGCGCGGTCACCGCGCCGATGACCGCAACCACTTCGGACGAGAACGGCGCGAGCGAAAACAGCACGTGCGAACGCGCGACCATGTAAACGCCCGCCGTCACCATCGTCGCCGCGTGGATGAGCGCGCTGACCGGCGTGGGACCTTCCATCGCATCGGGCAGCCAGACGTAGAGCGGCAACTGAGCCGATTTGCCGACCGCGCCGGCAAACAGCAGCAGAGTGATCGTCGTGATGATTGGCGCGCCGAGTTGAAACATTTGCGGCGCGCGCGCAAAGACATCGGCAAAATTCAGCGAGCCGAAGGTGACAAAAATCAAAATGACGCCGAGACCGAAACCAAAGTCGCCGATGCGCGTCGTGATGAACGCTTTTTTGCCCGCCGCCGCGGCGGCAGGGCGCGTGAACCAGAAGGAAATCAGAAGATACGAGCACAGCCCGACCAGTG
Source organism: Anaerolineae bacterium (assembly GCA_027457205.1). Classification (GTDB taxonomy): domain Bacteria; phylum Chloroflexota; class Anaerolineae; order UBA4142; family UBA4142; genus DAIDTM01. The sequence goes on from DAIDTM010000514.1 coordinate 6,538, forward strand.
CCCAGCCAACGTACATCAAAAGGTAGTTGCTGCCGAGAACGAGGATGAGCATCGAGAAGACGAAGAGGTTGAGATAGGTGAAGAATCGTCCATAACTCTCGTCTTCCGCCATATAGCCGGTGGAATAGACGTGGATGAGAAAACCAACGCCGGTGACGCCGAGCAGCATCAGCGCGGAGAGCGGGTCGAGCAGGAACGCGACATCGATCTTGAAATTGCCGACGGGAATCCAAGAATAAATCGAAACGTTGAAGACGCCCTGCGCGCCCGCGCCGAGCACGGTGAAGAATTCCGCGAGCGCGACGAGGAACGACAAGCCGACCGAGCCGACGCCGAGCACGCTGACGAGCCAGCGCGGCATCTTACGGCTGAAGATTGCGTTGATTGCTGCGCCCGCGAGCGGAAGCGCGGGAACAAGCCAGAGGTAGTTGATCAAGTTAGTAGTTCCTTGATGAAATCACCGTGATTTTTTAGTACTGATTTGAGAATGCCTGACGGTTGAGGCCTCAGCCGCGGCGTGCTCTTCGCCGCCGGCTGCATGCCTTGGTTAGGAGTTGGCGCGCCGCTCGATCTCCTCTTCCAGTTTTGCGGCAAGGCGACCACGATGCAATCGACCAAAAACTGTCCGGACGGGAAGACTGTAACCAATACTTGATGCCTCAGCGTTCGAGATTGCAACGTCCGGGGGCAACACGGCACGCCACGTGACAGCGACATGGTACTCCTCCGGCTGCTGATTGCCGCTCTCGTCGAGGAAGATTCCGTTACCAGCCTTCACAGTGGGGTCTGTGATCTCACCAAGCGCTCTAAGTCCCTGTCCGTTTACGTATGCGAAGACTTTCTGCCCTATGGTCGCACCCTCCAAATTCGCGCCGCCATTTTCGTAGCCGTATATCGCAATGACGCCTCTTTCAAACATGCGTTGATACGCACCTGAGGCGTGAGTCTCGTTGGTATTGAAAATCCAATGACCTGCCCAGCTGTCAGTCGGTTCCTCTTGTTCAACTTCGGCCGAGGCGCCCGCAATATCAATCATGCGTAGCTGGTTGTTTTGATCGGCCAAGAGCCGAAAGGGAATGAACTCAATCGGGACGTGGTAGCGCTGCAGCCAGGCAACTATATTCTTGAGCCCAAAATCCGAATCCGGTGCGACGATGAAGACACGTTGGTTCTTGCCAAGTTCTTCTACCGCGAAATCCAGCCGTTCAGCAAACTCCCTAAATCTCTGAATGAGTTCTCCCCCTGGCCACTTGCCGTACCGCTGGGCAAGTTGATTGAACGTCTCGTAGGCGGCATCTTTGTACGCGGCTGCATATTCGAGAAGCTGTCCGACGGTGGAGCGGTCTGACCAATCCCGCTTAACCTCAACCACGACAAGGTTGCCGACGGAATCGAGCGCAAGCACATCGGCCATACTTTGCCCGGCGATTGACTGACCTATGACAAGCACCCGTTCCTTCGGGAAGAGTAGCTCGGGTTGGCTAGCAATCCAGTCTTCAATGGTCTTCTCTGGAACGCCAAGGTCTACAGCTGACTTCTCAACGAAGCGCTCTCTCACGACAAACCTGCCACCATCGTCTTCAATTGCGTACAGCATTATGATTCCTGGTAATGCTCCTAGCTACTGTTTAGGCGACATTTTTACAACATAAGATTCCCTGACGGAGTTTTATGCGACAACGGAATGACACGCCTCTGCATCATCACGAACTGACAGCAACCCTATGCCTTCACACCGCCGCGCCAACCGCGCGGCACGCCATTCGTTGAAACGAACGGCTATCAATCGCGAAACCCGTTGCACGGGTTTGCCGCACGATAGCCGTCGGATTCATCCGATGGCTAACCCAGCACCACCCTATACCGGCACACCGCTGCGCCCGCCGCGCGGCACGCGACCTCCTCCACCTTGAAATCCTCGTCTTCCAAAATCCACGCGACCAGACCGTGAATGAAACCCACCGTCGTAAAACAGACCGGCTGCTCGCTCTGCCAGTCAATGCAGTTGCCACACTGCGGGTCTTGCCAGAAGAAAACGTCGCCTTCTTCCGCGATGCTGACGTGCGTGCCCAACTGCTCGCTGTATTCCCGCGCCGCGGTGTCCAGCGTCAGTTTCACCTTCGTTCGACGCGGCAGCAGTTTCGCCGCGAGTTTGGTCGCGCTGGCAACCCGACCATTTTCTTCGATTCCATTTCTCGCGCGACCGCGCCCCTCGCGCTGCAAGATGGCTCGCGCGCCGCGCCGACCGTAAATATCGAACAGCGCGCGATTGATCTGGCTCATATAGCGCAACTGGTGACCGCCATAAGCCGAATCGCTGGGCGGATAATGGTCAATGTACTGGGCGAGTCCTGCCTGCCGCAGAATCGCCGCCGTCCCGTGCGGTCCAACCACATCGTCGATTGCGAGCAGAATCACGCGGAACGCCTTGTTCACCAGTTCCACGTTCTCGCTCATCGAATCATCCTTTGAGTTCATTCACCTCGTCGACATCCACGTTCTCGCGCGCGCGGAACATCGCCACGATGATCGCCAGACCGACCGCGACTTCAGCCGCCGCGACCGTCAGAATGAGAAACACAAAAATCTGACCGTCGAGATTGTTCAAATAGCGCGAGAACGCGACAAACGCCAGGTTAGCCGCGTTCAGCATCAGCTCGATGCTCATAAACATGACGAGGGGGTTGCGGCGAATGAGTACGCCCACCGCACCAAGGCAGAATAAGATCGCGCTCAGTAAGATAAAATGATTTACGGTAAGCATTCTCTCTCCGAGTCAATCAGTTTTCAGTGTTCAGTAATCAGTTTGCACTGGTCTGTTATCTGAATACTGCTTACTGTTTACTGATTGACTGGCGCTTCTTCGCCAACACGATCACGCCGACGATAGCGACGAGCAACAAAATCGACGTGATCTCGAACGGCAGCAAAAAGTTGGTGAAGAGCAACGCGCCCACCGCCTGCGTATCGCCTTCCGCCGCGATGGCTTCGGGCGTAAACGTACCGCGCGTCGGCGGCAGCACCGCCCCGCCCAACACGGCGATCAGCAGCACCAGCAATGCCGCGCCGAAGAGAATCGCCAGTCCGCGCTGCGCTTTCAGCGCGCCCACGCCTTGGTCGGTGCCCGGACTCAGAAGCATGATGACGAAGACGAACAGGATCAGGATCGCGCCGGCGTAAATCATGACCTGCGCGACCGCGATGAACGGCGCGCTGAGCAGCACGTACATCGCCGCGAGCGAAACAAAGACCAGCGCGAGACTCAGCGCGCTGTGCACTGGATTTCGCAGCACCACCATGCCGAGGGCGGCAAGGACGGCAATCGCCGCAAAGAGATAAAAGACAAGGAGACTCATTTACTTTTTCGATTCGTGCAGTTTGGCGGAAATCTCGTTCGTGTGCGTCGTTTCGTGGCTGTAGATAATGACCAGCAAGTCCTTGAGCTTGATTTCGCCATAGATCGGATGCTGACCGCAGAAATCAAGTTGCTCCTGCGTGAGGTTTTGCAGGAACGCGGTCAGTTCGGCGTGCGTCGTGTCCAGTTCGGCGCGCACCTCCGCCAGCGATTTCTCTTGCCGCTTGGCGACCTGGCGCGCGTTGTACGTATCGTTGTTGTAATCGGGCGGCAGCTGCGGGTCGTCGCCCTTCGCCATCCGCTGCGCCATGCCAAACATGCCGCGCTTGGCGCCTGCCAGATGCGCCGCTGCGTCCTTCACCGACCATTCGGGCGTCACGTGAACCTGCGCGGCTTGCTCCTCGGTCAGCGCGCCGAGCGTGCGAACAAGAATCGAGTTGGCTTCGCTCAATTTGCTTGCGATCGGCTCGAGTTCTTTCAGCATCGTCACTGAATCCTTCTATTTGCCCAGCAGCACCAACACCACGGCGGTCACGAATGTATTCGCCAGTGCGAGCGGCAGCAGCACTTGCCAGCCAAAGCGCATCAGTTGATCGTAGCGAAAACGCGGCAGCGTGCCGCGAATCCACATGAAGATGAAGATGAAAATGAGCATCTTGATCAACAGCCAATGCACACCGGGCAAAATTCCGAAGGGACCTTGATAGCCGCCCAAGAAAACCGTCGACGCGATCGCGCTGATGGTGAGCATGTTGATGTACTCTGCCATATAGAACAGCGCGAACTTGAGCGACGAGTATTCGGTCTGATACCCGGCGACCAGTTCGGTTTCCGCCTCGGGCAGGTCGAACGGCACGCGGTTGATCTCGGCGAGCGCGCAGACGAGATAGATGACAAAGCCGAGCGGCTGCCACACGACGTTCCAGATCATCGATTGCTGCTGCACGATTTGCGTAAGACTCAACGTTCCGCTGACCATCAACACGCCGACGAGCGACAGCCCCAGCGAGACCTCGTAACTGACCATCTGCGCCGTCGAGCGCAGCGCGCCCAGCAGCGAGTACTTGTTGTTCGCGCTCCAGCCGCCCAGGACGATGCCGTAAATGCTCAGCGAGCCGATCGCGAGCAGATACAGCACCGCGACGTTTACGTTCGCGATCTCAAAGTTGATGGTGTATCCAAAAATCGTCAGCGGCGGATTGAGCGGAATGACCGCCCACGCCAACAGCGCGGTGCCGACGGCGATGCCCGGCGCGAGTACGTAGATCAACTTGTCGGCGTTCGCGGGAATAAAGTCCTCTTTGAAAATCATCTTGATCGCGTCGGCGATGGGCTGAAGCGCGGCAATGCCGAACACGCGACCGACGCGGTTGGGTCCCACGCGCACCTGGATCCGCGCGACGACCATCCGTTCCATCAACGTCAAATACGCAAAGCCGGTCAGCAGAACAATGATGACGACGATGCTTTTAATCAACGCTTCGATGATGACGAGAGCCAACGGATCCAATGTCAGGTCAACCTCAGAGGTTACGCAATACGTGTTGAGTAGTGCGTATTGCGTAGCTACGCCTTCAACCGTTCCAAAATTTCGTCGATCTTTTCGATCGTCAAATCTTGCTGATGCTCCACGCCGTCGATCAGCATCACCGGCGCGTGATTGCACCCACCGAGGCATTCCGCCTCGCGCAGAGTGATCTTGCCGTCCGCGGAGGTCTGCCCCGCTTTGCAGCCGAGCTTGTGTTCGATATGCTCCAGCATGTCTTCCGCGCCGCGCAGCGCGCACGGCAGATCGGCGCAAAAGAAGATGGTATGCGCGCCGGGTTTTTCGCGCGCGTACATCGTGTAGAACGTCGCGACCGAGTTCACTTCAGTTTTCGACAGCCCGAGCAAATCCGCTACGTCTTGAATGGCTTCATCCGGCAGCCAGCCAATCTCCCGCTGCGCGAGGTGCAGCGCCGGCATAATCGCCGATCGCGAGTCCGGGTATTTCGTCATCAATGTTTTGATCTCGGTCTTCGCCGATTCAGAAAGCATCGACACTCCAATTTCCGATCTCTAAACTCTAATCTCTAACTTCCGGAATCAGTCCCAGTTAAATCCGCCCTTGCGCCAAACGTAGACGTAACCGATCAACAAGATGAGCACAAAGACGCCCATCTCGACCAGCCCAAATAATTTCAACTGGCGGAAGAGGACCGCCCAGGGATAGAAGAAAATGATCTCGATATCGAACAGAATAAAGAGGACAGCCGTGAGGTAATACTTGATGGAGATGCGCCGCCGCGCCGAACCGAAGGGCGGCATGCCCGACTCATACGGCTCGAGCTTGGCGGCAGTTGGATGGCGAGGTCCGGTGAGGGAAGACAGCGTCAACGCGATCGCCGCGAACGCGACCACCACGACGACCATGACGAGAATGGGCAAATAGTCAATCGGCATTGACGACCTGACGCGCAAGGATTGATCTCAACTTGGTGAATCATATAACAAATCGAGAGGTTTGTCAAAAAAATTATTAGTCCTGTTTACAGGACGCCGCTTCGTAGCACGTGGGATTTATCCCCGTGCGTTCATCCACGATGAACTCATGCCCGCAAACTGAAATACACCCCAGCGCGTCACGCGTTTGACGGCGCACCCAGTGTCAGGTATACTTTGGCGTGGAGGTACCCGTGGCGAAAACGAAACCGACTCCCGCCCTCCGCAAAGCCAATCCATCTGTCCAAGCCATCACACCGCCGCTCGTTCCCAGCGACGCCAAGCTCTACGTCAACCGCGAGCTGAGTCTGCTGGAATTTTTTCGCCGCGTCCTGGAAGAAGCGCAGGACGAGCACAATCCGCTCCTCGAACGCGTCAAGTTTCTTTCCATCGTCGGCGCTGACCTCGCCGAGTTCTTTATGGTGCGCGTCGCCGGCATCAAACAGCAGATTGAAGCCGGCGTGGTCGAGCTTTCGCTAGACGGCTTGACGCCGTCCGAACAACTGACGGCGATTCACCGCGTCGCGGTGCAGCTGATGGACGACGAGCGCGAGTGCTTGCGTCAACTGCTGCCGCAACTCGATCAAGCCGGCATTCACCTCCTGGACTATGCCACGCTCGACGACGCGCAAAAGGCGGGCGTCAAGGAATACTTTGAAGAAATCGTTTTCCCGGTGCTCACCCCCCTGGCGTACGATCCCGGTCGCCCCTTCCCCCACATCTCCAACATGAGTTTGAACCTCGCCGTCATTGTCCGCGATCAAAACGGCGTTGAGCGGTTTGCGCGCGTCAAGGTGCCTCACACTTTACCGCGTCTGCTGCCGATCAAGCACGCGCCGGAGGCGATCTCCGGCAATGGACAGCCATCGTCGCATCATTATTCCTTTGTCTGGCTGGAACAGGTCATCGCCGCGAACCTCGGCGTGCTCTTCCCGGGTATGGAAGTGCTCCAAGCGCATCCCTTTCGCGTGACGCGCGACGCCGAAGTGCTGATCCAGGAACTGGAAGCGGAGGACTTGCTCGAGACGATCGAGCGCAGCGTCCGGCAGCGGCGCTTTGGATCGGTCGTCCGCATCACCGTGAATCAGGAAATGCCGGCGTCGGTGCGAAACATCCTGATCGAAAACCTTAGCTTACAGCCCGAAGATATTTATACGCTTGCGCCGCCCGTCGGTATGAGCGACTTGGGCGGTCTTTACGCGCTAGATCGCTATGACTTGAAAGACCCACCCTTCTTGTCGGCGGTTCCGCCCATCCTCAACGACGCCGACGGCGATCTGTTCGCAGCGATCCGCCGTCAGGATATTCTGCTGCATCATCCGTACGATTCGTTCACGCCCGTCGTGGATTTCTTGCGCGCCGCCGCTGCTGACCCGAACGTACTCGCCATCAAACAAACGCTGTACCGCGTCGGTCGCAATTCGCCGGTCGTGGAAGCGCTGCTGGAGGCGGCGCGCAACGGCAAGCAGGTGGCGGTCTTGGTCGAACTGAAAGCGCGCTTTGACGAAGAGCCGAACATCGAATGGGCGCGCGCGCTGGAAGGCGAAGGCGTGCACGTCATTTACGGACTGCTCGGATTGAAAACTCATTCGAAGATTGCGCTCGTGATCCGCAAGGAAGACGAGCACATTCGCCGCTATGTGCACCTCTCGACCGGCAACTATAATCCGTCCACCGCGCAAACATACACCGACCTGGGACTTTTCACGTGCGACGATGCTTTTGGCGCAGACGCCACCGACCTGTTCAACTATTTGACCGGCTATTCGAACAAGAAGGATTATCGCAAGTTCCTCGTCGCACCGATCAATCTGCGCGCCGGCATTGAAGCCCTGATTCGACGCGAGATCGAACACCAACAGCGCGGCGAGCCGGGACATTTGATCTTTAAGCTCAACGCGCTCGTCGATAAATCGATCATTCAATTGCTCTATCAGGCGTCGCAAGCCGGCGTCAAGGTAGATTTGATCGCGCGCGGAATGTGTTGCCTGCGTCCGGGCTTGGAAGGCGTCAGCGAAAATATTCGCGTCGTCAGCATCGTCGGACGATTTCTGGAACACAGCCGCGTCTACTATTTTCGCAACGGCGGCAAGGAAGAAATCTATCTGGGCAGCGCTGACCTGATGCCGCGCAATCTTGACCGACGCGTCGAAATTCTCTTCCCGGTCCAAGACCCCAAACTGATTCGGCACTTGCGCGATCAAGTTCTCGCGATTTATCTTGCCGATAACATCAAGGCGCGGCAGATGCTGTCCGACGGAACGTATCGCCGGCTCAAGCCCGATCCAACCAATGCGCCGATGGACAGCCAGGCGTGGCTCATCAATAAAGGAACGGTGATCGCATGAAACTCTATTTCCTTCGACACGGTCTGGCGGCGGAGCGCGAGGAATGGAGCGGCGACGACGCGGCGCGTCCGCTCACCGATGAGGGCAAGGCGCGTATGGCGCGCGCGGCGGCGGTCTTCGCGAAACTGGAACTCGGTCTCGATGCGATCATTACCAGCCCGCTCGTCCGCGCGGTCCAGACCGCCGAGATCGTCGCGCGCGAATTGAAAATGCAAAACCAACTGGTCACGGACGAGCGGCTCGCGCCGGGATTTGACGCGGACGCGCTAGCGAAAATCCTGCCGGCTTATCCAAAGGCAGCCGCGCTGATGTTCGTGGGACACGAGCCGGATTTCAGCGAGACGATTAGCTATCTCATTGGCGGCGGTCGTGTGGTTTGCAAAAAAGGCGGCTTGGCGCTGGTGGAACTGAACGCGACGAACCTGAAAGGTGAACTCGTTTGGCTCGTTCCGCCGAAAGCGCTGGCGCTGTAAGAAACCATCTGAAAACCTACCACCAAGTCACAAAGACACAAAGGAAAAAATGCGATTAGACTTGGCGTCTTGGTGGTGATTTTAAGAGATAATATGGAAATCGAAGCCAAGTTCGCCGTATCCGACGCAGAGACTTTCCAGCGGCTACAAGCCATCGACCGCCTCGCCGGCTTGCCGCTGTCCGAAGGTCGCGTCCAGCGCGTACGCGATACATACCTGGACACGCGCGACCGTCGGATCCTTGCGGCAGGGTACGCGTGCCGCCGCCGCGAACGGGACGACGGAATCCTCATCACCGTCAAGTCGCTCCAGCATCCGGACGGCGCGGTGCATCGCCGCGAAGAATTTGAAACGACACTGCCGTCCGATCAGCCGCCGGCGGAGTGGTCTCCCAGTCCCGCGCGCGGTCTGGTGCTCCGCGTCGCCGGCGACGCGCCGCTTGCGCCGCTCTGCGTGATCGAGCAGACGCGCGTTGCCCGCGCGATCAGCCGCGACGGACAGCAGATCGCCGAGTTGAGCTTGGACGATGTGCGCGTAGACGCCAGAGATTCGTCGCTGGCGTTTTTTGAATTGGAAATCGAATTGACAGAGCCGGACGGCGCGGACGCTCTGGCGGCACTGGTAACGTGTCTGCAAGACGAATGGAAACTCCAACCCGAACCGCGCTCGAAATTTGAACGCGCGCTGGATTGGCTCGCCGCCGCGCCGCGCGTGTTGACGGCAGACGAGCGCGCGGTCGTGACTCGCATCGCGCAACAGACCAATTCGTCCAGCCGGCGCGCCAGAGCGCTCCTGGCACTGGATGACGGCGCGACCGAGATCGACGCGGCGGCGCGCGCTGGCTTTTCGACGCGCCGCGTCAAGTACTGGCAGAGAGCGTTCGAGCAAAAGGGGTTGGCGGTCTTTCCGCAGTCGTTGCTCGGCGAATCCCGCGTCGAGATCGAGACGCCGCCCGCGCCGCGCGCGCCTGCCAAACCCGGCATCGACCTGAACGATTCGATGGCGGAAGCTGCGCGCAAGACATTGCATTTCCACTTTCAGCGAATGCTCGATCACGAAGCCGGCACGCGCGCGGGGACGGACATCGAAGAATTGCACGATATGCGCGTGGCGACGCGGCGGATGCGCGCCGCGCTCCGCGTGTTCGACAGCTATCTCGACCGGCGAACGATCAAGCCGTTCGCCAAGTCGCTGCGGCGCGCCGGACGCGCGCTCGGCGCAGTGCGCGACCTGGACGTGTTCCGGGAAAAAGCGCAGCAGTACCTCGACGCGCTGCCACTGGACCGGCAATCGGAATTGGAGCCGCTGCTGACGGTGTGGCAAGTCGAACACGATCGCGCGCGCCAAACGTTGCTGGCTTTTCTGGACAGTGACGCGTACGCCCGCTTCAAAGAACAATTCGGCGAGTTACTGCAAACGCCCGGCGCGGGCGCTGCGTCGGTCTGGTCGAAAGCAAACGAGCCGCTGCCGTACCGCGCGCGGCTCGTTCTGCCGGTCGTGCTGCACGAACGCTACGCCGCGGTGCGCGCGTACGACGAATGGGTGACTCAGCCCGACGTACGGCTCACGCGCCTGCACCAGCTTCGCATCGCGTCGAAAGGACTGCGGTATACGCTCGAGTTCTTCGAGGAAATTCTCGCGCCTGAAGCGGAGACGCTGATCGAGCAGATGAAGCGGTTGCAGGACCATCTGGGGAATTTGCAGGATGCGGTGGTGACGTGCAACGCGCTGCGCGAGTTTTTGATGTGGGGCGCATGGGGACGCCGCCAGCGCGCCAAAAAATCGTCCGAAGTGATCGTCGCGCCGGGCGTAGCGGCGTACCTTGCGGCGCGGCAAAACGAAATTCAAGAACGGATGGCTGCGTTTCCGCCGGTGTGGGAACAAATTTCGAGCGTGGAATTTAGTCAGCGACTCGCGGCAATTGTGGCGGCTCTGTAATCCGTCGCGGATGTTTGCCGCCGACCACTTGGAGTTCGATCTTGCGCCCCAGCACTTTTTCCGCCGCTTTGAATCGGTCCTGCACGCCCCACAATTCCAACTGATAGTCCTTCGCGGCGGTAATCTCCAAGCTCGCCTTGTTCCGTCCCACCGCGCGCAGCCGAGCGTGTTTGATCGCTCCCATGTGACTGCGGTCGAGTCCCTCGGCGAGTCGCAGCAGCAAGCTCAACCACTCGACGATGCGACGCGTTGGTTTGTCCAATGCGGCGAACTCGGCGTACTTTTTGCTGGGCTGGCTCTTGCGATGAAAGAGCGCGGCGGTCGCCATGATGGCAAGCTCAGATTGATCGAACCCCAACAGGTCGGCGTTCCGAATGAGATAGTTCGTGTGGAAGTGGTGGTTGTTGTACGAAAGAAACGCGCCGATGTCGTGCAGCAGCGCGGCGTATTCCAAAAGCTCGCGCTCGCGCGCGCCGAGATCGTGCAAACCGGCTTTCTGCGCGCTGTCGAACATTTCCAGCGCTAATTGCGCGATGTGACGCGCGTGCGGCTCGTCGAAATTGCAGGCGCGTCCCAGCTGCACTACGCTCCGTTCGCGGACGGACATACCACGCACCAGCCCCGCGTGCTCGCTGCGCGCGAGATAGTCCATCAGCAGCCCTTCGCGCAGACCACGCTCGCTGATGATCCGAATCTCCGGCAACTTGAGCTCCTCCATCAGCGTGTCGATGATCGCCGCGCCGGCAATGATAATGTCGGCGCGTTCTGGATTGATGCCGGGGACTTTGCGCCGCTCATCAAGCGGCAGAGAACGGAGCAGCTCGATGACGCGCTTGAGATCGCGGCGGTTGAGCGAATCGTCCCGCCAACGACCGCGATTCTGAAACACGCGCGCCGCAATGTCCATCAGATTTTCGACGGTGCCGGAACTGCCAAAGGCAAGATCGAGGTCGTATTTCTGCATCTGCTGCAGCGTGCGGACCGACGCGTTCTGCACGTAACGCTTGATCAACGCGTACTGCTTCGGCTCGACCGGCGCGGTCTCGTTCGGCAGGAAAAAGAGCGTCGTCAGGCGGACGGCGCCCAGGTTGAGCGAACTCAGGTAATGGTACTGCCGCTGATCGCCCACGATCACTTCTGTGCTGCCGCCGCCGATGTCGATAAAGACCGCTTCCTTGTCGCCGAGATGCACCCCGCTGGAAACGCCCAGATAAATCAGACGCGCTTCTTCTTTGCCGGAGATCACGCGCACGTCGAGCTTTGCCTCGCGCCGCAGGCGGCGCAGAAACTCGTCCTGGTTTTTCGCCTCGCGCGTTGCGGACGTGGCGATCGCGATAATTTCTGCCGCGCCGTACGAACGCGAGAGCTCGGCAAATTTGCGGCAGACGAGCACCGCGCGGTCCATCGCTTCGGGGCGCAAATGCTGATCGACAAACTCGCCTTCGCCCAAGCGCACGGTTTCTTTTTGCTGCGTCAGCGTCGCGTAAGAATGATTCGGGTTAATGCGAACCAGTAGCAGCCGCACCGAGTTGGTGCCGATGTCCATAAACGCGACCACGCGTCCGTCGGCGGATCGGGGAATCGTTTTCACCAGAGCTCCACTCGCTTGAAGATTCGCAAAGATTATACCCGCGTTGTCCACCCAGGTCAATCAACGCGCGCCGGATAATGTTACCGGGACATCGCGCCGGCTGCCAGCCCGTGAAATGATGATGGACGTTATCCGAAACCGCCGGCTCGATCCACGCAGGGTGCGAAACTTCTGCCATTCTTTTTCGCGGTCTTGGCGGACAGAGCGAGTTATCCCGGATAACGTCCACGATGCGGCGCGCGGCTGGCGCGTGATCTAGTTTCCGCCCATCCCGGGCATTTTCATCGGACCTTCCTTCAAGAACTTTTCCGGGTTCTTGTCAAACGCGACCTTGCAGCCGCGAGAGCAAAAGTAGTACGTCGTACCCTTGTAGTCGGACTTGGCAGCTTCCTTGCCTTCCACGACTGTCATCCCGCACACCGGGTCTTTGTGTTCCATTCGATTTCCTCCTGTTGGAATTTGGATATTGGAAGTTGAAGTTAGAAATTGGAAGTTGGAGGTTGGACGTTTGACCTTGGAAGATAGACTCGTGCTACATTCCAACCTCTAACCTCCAACTTCTAACTTCTAATCTCCAATCTCTATTTCACCGCGTCAATTCCGATAAACAGTCCGCCGATATGCCGCTGCACCGCGCGCACGCGGAACCCGGCGCGCTCGACCGCCGCGCGCGTATCGCGGTTCAAGTGGCAGCCGCCGGCGAATTCCTTCCACACTGGCGTGATCCAATCCTGCGCGCCGGCAATGAATCGATTCTCGACGCGCACGTGCTCGACCAGGCGAAACGTGCCGCCGGGTTTCAGCACGCGCCGCGCCTCGCCGAGCGCGCGCGCGGGATCGCCAATCGTGCAAAACGTCAGCGTGCCGACCACGCTGTCGAACGATTCGTCGGCAAACGGCAGCTCTTCCGCGCGCGCCTGGTACAGCGTGATCGCTTCACCGCGCCCGTTGCGCCGCGCCAGCGCGCGTCGCAGCGACGCGCCATCCGGGTCAATCGCGGCAATCGACGCCGCCGCACGATAGAGCGGCAGATTCAAGCCAGTGCCGACGCCCAGTTCCAGCACGCGCCCGCGCGCCGCGCGCACCACCCACTCGCGCCAGTGGCGCACGCCCAGCGGATCGAACGGCGCGATCAGCGGATCGTACATCGCCGCCAAAAGTTCACCCATCGTCAGGCAATCCCAATTTCAGATTGCGCGTCACCACACCCCGAAGCATTTCCTTGGTCGGACTGCCTTTCAAGCCGTCCGGCGTACGGTATACGCGGCATTGCATCGCAAAGTTATCCTGCCCGGGTTCGGCAAATGGATCGACGCCATTGAAAAGAATCGTCGGTGAACCCAGAAACTTTCTAGCCATTGCGTCTGCGTCGTCGCGCACTTGCACCATTTCTATTGCCGCGTCAATTTTCTCTTCGTGCAGCACTTGGTCCAGCAACGCACGCGCATTCTGGTACGATGGACACCCATCGAACCAAAGCAATTCGATTTTCATTGCGCCCTTTCTGCCGCGCGCTGCAACTGCCGCGTGGCGTTCATCTGCACGTCGCGCATCCCGGCTTCGATCATCGGAAAGATAAACCAGACCGTCATCAGCCCAAACAAAAAGCCGGTGATCCAGCGCATATCGGAATTGAACGAGCCGAACGCGTCGCCGACGTAGAACCAGGAGGGAAAGATGTTGCCGGTGAGGTAGGCAAGCCACGCGTTGGTATCGCGATAACCCAGCCCGCTGGTGCCGGCGAGCGCATCGTTAATCATGTGCGACACGCCGTCGATGCCCACCGGCAAAATGCCGATGACAAACCAGGCGATGCCGGAGAGCGGCTTGAGGCGTTTACGCAGCAGTGCGAAGAGCAGCGCACCGACCCAGATGCTCCCGTAGAACGAAATCATCCGGTCGCTCCACGCCATCTTGTACCCGAACTGCGGATTGCCGATGAATTGCCGCAAGCCCCAAAAGCCATCGAGGTGCCACACCGCCTTGATCTCGGCGTACGAGTACATCGGCTTGGGACCGAAGAAAAAGATCGAGCGCTCCGGCAGTTGGTGGCAGACGAAACTATACGCCGTGTAGATACCGCGCGCGGCGCCCGTCTGCCCGATCTCCATCAGAATCGGCGCAGCAAACGGCGTGAGAACGTATACGCCATAGATGACGATGAAAATCGTCAGCCAATGATACGCAATCCAACTTGCCAAGCGATCCAGCGCGATCACCAGACTGCGCGTCCGCCCCGTCACGGTCGTTTCAGCCATATCGATCTCCCGCGAGTCTCACACTCGCCATACGTCGTAAATCGCTAACCCTACCACACCGACAAACAAACCCGCCAGGATCAGATACGCCCCAATGGGCGTAAGAATGCTGGATGCGCCAACCATCACGACCAGCGAAATCGCCTCCAGTGATCCAACGACCGCATGTTTCACGATTTTGAAGAACTTGTTCACGTGCTTCCGCGCCGCCTTTGCACAAATGTAATTGGGGACGCCGATTCGACAGACCTCGGTGTCCCCAATCCACCTCTATTATACTCAAATCGACGGCGCGCGGAAATTTCGCAGCCGCAGCGAATTGGTCACGACGAACACGGACGAGAACGCCATCGCCGCGGCGGAGATCATCGGATTCAACAGCAGACCAAAGAACGGATACAAGACGCCCGCCGCAATGGGAATGCCGATGATGTTGTAGAAGAACGCCCAGAACAGGTTGCCCTTGATCGTGCGGATCGTTTGCTTCGACAACGCGATTGCGGTGACCACGCCGCGCAGATCGCCGGAGATCAGCGTGATCTCCGCGGCTTCCATCGCGACGTCCGTGCCGGTGCCGATCGCGATACCAATGTCCGCTTGCGCGAGCGCGGGCGCATCGTTGATGCCGTCGCCAACCATCGCGACTTGTTCGCCTTGCTGCTGCAACTCTTTCACCTTGTCGGCTTTTTGATGCGGCAGCACTTCGGCAAAGTAATTGTCGATGCCGACCTGCTTGGCGATCGCCGCCGCAGTGCGCGGATTGTCGCCGGTCAGCATGTACACTTTCACACCAAGTTTCTTGAGCGCATCGACCGCCGCGCGCGAATTGGGCTTGAGCGTGTCTGCCACGGCGATCAGCCCCGCCGGCTTGCCGTCGATCGCGGCGAACATCGCGGTCTTGCCCGCGTCCGCCAGCGCCGCCGATTCCGTTTCCAAGCCATCCAGCACGATATTCGAATCGCGCATCAATTTCGCATTGCCGATCAACAGCTCGCGCCCGTCGACGCGCGCGTGGACGCCATGCCCCGCCACCGCGCCAAATTCCGACGGCGTGCTCAGCGTTAATCCCAGTTCTTGCGCGCGCTTGACGATGGCTTGCCCCAGCGGATGCTCGCTGTTCTTCTCCGCCGAAGCAACGAGCTGGAGCAAGTGGTCGGTGGATAGTGGATAGTGGTCAGTTTTGCTATCCACTGACCACTGACCACTGACCACTAGGTCGGTCACTGCCGGCGCGCCCTGCGTCAGCGTGCCGGTTTTATCGAGGATGATCGCCGTGACCTTGTGCGCGGTCTCCAGCGCGCCGCCGCTGCGAATCAGCACGCCATTCTCCGCGCCCTTGCCGGTGCCTACCATGATCGCCGTAGGCGTCGCAAGTCCGAGCGCGCACGGACACGCGATGATGAGCACCGCGACGAAATTGACGAACGCGAAATTGAACGCGGGCGCGGGACCGAAGATCATCCACACCGCGAAGGTCGCCAGCGCGATGCCGACGACCGCGGGCACGAACACGGCGGCGATTTGGTCCGCCAACCGCTGGATCGGCGCTTTCGATCCTTGCGCGTCTTCGACCAGCTTGATGATCTGCGCGAGCGCGGTCTCTTTGCCCACCTTGCGCGCTTCGAACTTGAACGCGCCCATCTTGTTCAGCGTCGCGCCAATCACCGTATCGCCGACCGTTTTTTCGACGGGCAGACTCTCACCGGTAATCATCGACTCGTCGATGGTCGAATTGCCTTCGAGGAGAACGCCGTCCACCGGAATCTTTTCGCCAGGGCGCACGCTGATGAGATCGCCGACACGGACTTGATCGACCGGAATCTCGATCTCAGTCCCATCACGACTCACACGCGCGGTCTTGGCTTGCAGCTTCATCAGGTTTTTGATCGCGTCCGAGGTCTGCCCCTTCGCGCGCGCTTCAAGGTACTTGCCGACCTTGATGAGCGTGATGATGACCGCCGCGCTTTCAAAATAGACGTGCGATTCAATCGTGACGCCCAAGAGCGGCGCGAATAAAACGATCACGCTGAACCAGTACGCCGCGTTCGTGCCAAGCGAGATCAGCAAATCCATATTCGGCGCGAGCGCGCGCGCCGATTTCCACGCGGCGCGATGGTACGATCGACCGACGTAAAACTGCACCGGCGTCGCCAGCGCAAACAACAGCCAATTAAAGTACGGCGAGTTGAATAGCCACGGCAGGACATCCATTCGCCCGAGCATAAAATGCAACACATCGTGCGACATGCCGAGGACGAAGAGCGGCAGCGTGAACGCAATGCCGATCACCAAATCGCGCCATTCGCGCTGGCGTTCTTCCTCGCGCAGTGCGCGCTCGCGGTCGACGAATTCCTCTTCTTTGCCGCCGAGGTCCAACACCTCGTAACCCACGTCCTCGACGGCGTGCTTCAAATCGGCGAGCGTGACCGCGCCAGGGATCATTTCCACTGTCGCACGCTCTGTCGCGAGGTTGACGTTCACGTTCAGCACGCCGGGCACCTCGCGCAGTCCGCCCTCCACGTGCGCGACGCACGACGCGCAGGTCATTCCGCCAATCGGCAGCGTGACCTTGTCGACGATGACATCGTAGCCCACGTCGCGCACCGCGGCGACCATTTTATCGATATCCGTTTTCGCGGGGTCGAACTGTACCGTCGCGCGTTCGTTGGCGAGATTGACGGTTGCCGTCGCGACACCGTCCACGTCCTTCAGCCCACCCTCGACATGCGCGACGCACGCGGCGCACGTCATTCCTTGAATGGGTAATGCCACTTGTTTCAAAGCCATTGTAACTCCAAGTAGATCGTGGTCAGTGGTTAGTGGTTGGGTGTTCTGTCCACGGTCCACTATCCGCCATCCGCTATAATTTTGCCGTCGTTTCAAATACGTCCATCAGTTCCTTGATCACGCGCTCACGTTCCTTCGGTCGATTGCCGCGAATCGCTGTCGTGACGCAGCCATCCAGGTGCCGTTCGAGCAGCAACGCGTTCAGCTTATCGAGCGCTTTCTGGATCGCCTGCGTCTGTTTGATGATGTCAACGCAGTACGCGTCCTCGTCGAGCATCCGAACCACCGCGCCCATGTGTCCTTGAATGGTCAACGCGCGGTTCTTCAAATCGTGCTTTTCTACTCCTGCCATCGCTCCGCCTTTCCTACCCCACCCCCCACCGGGGGGGTATCCTGCCGTCATTATACGCCGGCTCGCCTATCCTGTCAAGTGACTTTTTCGGTACGAAAAAAGTCCCGAAGGGTCAGCCCCTTCGGGACACTAGTCCGCCTGCTCTTTTTCGAGGTCGGGATTCAGCGGATGATCGCCCTGCCAGCGCTCGAATAAAAACATCGCCATCGCCCCCAAGACGCCGGCGACCGGGATGCCGAAGAATGCGCCCCAAAAGCCCGCCGCACGCACGCCGATCAGCAAGGCGGCAAACACGAACAGCGGATGCAAGCCGAGCGCATCGCTCATAAGCCGCGGCATCAGCGCGTTGACGAGGACCATTTGATACGCGAGCAAACCGAGCGTCAACCACACCGCCGCGCCAGGTGTCTGCACGAGGCACGCGAACACCGGCGGAATCAGCGCGAGGAACGGACCGAGCAGCGGAATCCACATCAACAGCGCGGAAAAGGAACTGGCGATCAACACATAGTTCAGGCGCGCGATCGCCATCCCTGCCGCGACGCCCACCGCCATCAGCAGTGCCTGGGTCAACTGACCGCGAATGAAACCGCCAAAGGTTCGATCGACGCTCTCCAAGAAGAAATGCGACTCGGCGCGGTATCGCTGGGGGATCAAGCGCAGCAGCACGACCTTCCGCAGGCGCGGACCGTCAAGCGTCATGATAAAACCCAGGATCAAGACGAAGAAAAGATTCGCGAAAAAGCCGAACAAACTCGTCAAAATGGCGAGCGTATTCTCGATCGCCGTCGTCGCATAACCCTGCAGACTGGCAAACCCCGCGCTGATGGCGTCGTTGACGTTCAGGTGAATGCCGAGACGCGTGAGCTGGCTTTGCGCCCACTGCGTCGCCGCCGGCGTCTGCGCCACATAGTCCGGCATTCGGTTCGCCAATTGCGACAACTGCGTGATCGCCGCCGGCATAAACAGCGCGAGGATAATGACGATGGCAAGCAGCAGGATGATGTAA
Organism: Anaerolineae bacterium; assembly: GCA_027457205.1. GTDB lineage: Bacteria > Chloroflexota > Anaerolineae > UBA4142 > UBA4142 > DAIDTM01. The sequence continues at coordinate 25,130 of DAIDTM010000514.1, forward strand.
ACGATCACCACCGCCACCGCGCGCGGCATGCGCGCCTGCATCGCCGCCTGCGCGCGCGGCTCGCCTAGCGCCGAAGCGATAAGCGGGCGCAGCACTGCCGGCACCGGGTGCCGGCTCAACTGACTCACCAGGGGGTTTAACACGAACGCCAGCAGCCAGCCGAGGACGAACAGCAGAATCACATCGGCATATCCGCTGATGAGCTGCCACAACATCTGCGCCAGGAACGACGACGCCAGAAGGATGAGCAGAATCAGGAGAATTCTAAGCAGGCGCGCGTTGTCCATCGAGATTTCCTTGGGAACGATGCCGCCGCGACCGGAGCAGACTGAAGATCAGGAGCGCGATCGCCAAGACGAACGCAGCGCCGAACCCGAGCGCGAGTGGCAGCGGGAACACGTGCTGTCCATCCGCCATCACTTCAAAGGCGTCGAGCGAGACCTCGCCGGTATCGCCGACCACCACCTGGACCGTGTGTGTGCCGCGCGGAATGTCGCGCGCGACCGGGACGCGTACCTGAAATTCGTCGTTCGGCGCGGCAAGTTCGACGTAACTATTGCCGTTCGGATCGAGCGGCAGGTTGGACACGCGCTGACCGTCCAGCGTAATCCACGCGCGTCCGAGCGTGGGACCGCGCCGCATGATCAAGTCGAACCCATCGCCCCAGAATTTGATCGTCGCGCGCGCGCCGGGCTGTCGCGTCACCATTTCCGCTCCCGCACTCGACCGTGGATTGAGGTACGGCTGCCAACTGCCTGTCAGACTGACCGCCGGATTCATTTCCTGATACAGCCCGGGCTGCGCGACGACCGGGAAGGTCGCCACTTCCTTCAAGCGCAGGTAGACGAGGCGCGGCGTAAAGTCCACGTCGACCATCCGGAAATAGTAATCCGACTGATCGGGTGGAATGTCGCCGACCTGACGAAAGTACCAGATGTTAAAAACGCCGATCCAGGGCCACTTGTCGCGCGCCTCCTGGATGCCGCGCACGGTGTAATCAGCTTGCTGCTGCTCCGTGACACGTCCCCAGACCAACTTGTCCGGCGCAAAATCCGGCGGCGACGCGTTCCAGCCGTACTCGTTGATCCAGACCGCCTTGTTCGTGTCGCCAAATTTTACCATGATCTGATGGTCCAGCACAACGCGCTGGAAATTTAATTGGCGCGGGTCCGGCGGATCTTCCGGTGTCGCGCGCAAACCGAACGCGTTCGCCGAAAGAATATCGAAATAGTTTTTCGCGCCGTCGAGGTACATCGCAGTGAGATAATCCAGGTCGTTCATATCGCGCCACTGCGGCGAGCCAGGCGCCCACGCCTCGCCGAGCGTCATCGCGAGCGGCGCGGAGAGGACGCGAATGTTCGGATCGGCGGCTTTGGCGCGCGTGTACGCGACCTTCAGTAGCTCGACGTACGCGGCGGGGTCGACCGGACGATTGCCCCATTCCGGATAAATGTTCGGCTCGTTCCAGACCTGGATGTAATGGATGCGACCTCTGTATCGGCGCACGAACGCATCGACGAAATCGCCGTAATCGTTGATGTTGTCCGGCGGTCCCTGCGGAATCGACGTGTCCTTGTGCGCCCACGCCGGCGGACGATCGAGCCGCGCGATGATTTGGATATTGTACTTTTCGAACGTCGCGACAATCTGATCGTACTTATCCCAGCTGAACTGGTTCTTACGCTTTTCGATTTCTTCCCACGGGAATTCTTGCTTCGCCCAGACGATGCCGGCTTCGCTTGCCATACGCACGGTACGGTCGCGTTTCCAATCCTCCACTTCGCGGTCGAGGAAAAAGTTCGCGCCGTACGGACTCACGTCGGTATCGGGGATCAGACGCGGCGGCAGCGCGGGCGGCGCAGGGCTGTCGGCTTGCATCCAGGAGGCAACGGTGGAACCCAGACCACCCAACGCGCCGAGCGCGACGACGAGGAGCAGCAAACGGACGAGACGCGGTGGAACTCTCAAGCAACCTCTCCTTACGGAACTTGAATCATCATAACACAACGCGGCGAGAGCGTCAAAAAGTGACTGCTCGGTCCAGCCCCAAATTCACCGCCGAGACGCAGAGGTTTTTATATTTTCTCCTCTGTGCGATGGCACGGCATTGGATGCCGTGCCATCGTCTGCGGCTCCGCGGTGAACAGAGATTGCCTGAATGACTGACCTGGTGTTTTTGACAATTGCCTTGCCCCTATGGTATAATCAATCTACCAAACGGTCGGTAGATTGTTAGTTGCCGGATTGCGGCGGGGAGCCGATATGCGCAAGAGCGTCGTCGCGGACGCGTCGAGCAAGGACGAAAAGATCTTTGCGGAAGCCGTTCGCATCTTCCGGGAAAAGGGGTATCACGCCACCTCTGTGCAGGACATTGCCGACGCGGTGGGTTTGCAAAAAGGATCGCTCTACCATTACATCTCCAGCAAAGAAGAACTCCTCTACAAAATCTTCGAACGCAGCACCGGCGCGCTCACCCAAGAACTCGAATCGATTATTGCCTCCGCCGATTCTCCCACCCACAAGCTGCACCGCGCCATCGAAGCGCACCTCACCGCGCTGTGCGAGCAGCTCGATACGTACTCGGTCTATCTTTCCGAACGCCGCGCGCTGAGCGGGCGCACTCACACCCGCGTGCGCGCCGAGGGCGAACGGCACGCGCGGCTGCTCGAACAAATCATCCAGGAAGGCATTACCCAAAAAGATTTTCGCGCCGTGGACAGCAAGATGGCAGCGCACGCCATTCTCGGAATGTGCAACTGGCTGTACCAATGGTACTCGCCGGAGGGACGCTTGACGCCGCACGAAATCGCCGTGATCTTTTCCGATCTCGTCGTCGACGGGCTGGCGCGGAGGCGCAAATGACGGAACGTTTTCGATTTGCGGCGATCGGCACGCGATTCTGGGCGGAAGGATTTCACCTCCCCGGTCTCGCGTCGCGCGACGATGTCGAGCTTGCCGCGCTGTGCGGGCGCGACGCCGCGCACGCGCAATCCGTTGCCGACAAATTCCATATTCCGCGCGTCTACGCCGATTGGCGCGCGATGCTCGAGCGCGAAAAGTTGGACGGCATCGCGATCACGACGCCGAACCGCCTCCATCATCCGATCACGCTCACCGCCGTCGACGCGGGGCTGCACGTCATCTGCGAAAAGCCGCTGGCAATGAACGCGATGCAAGCGCACGAAATGCTCGCCCGCGCGACCGCGCGCCGGCGCAAGCATCTGGTTATGTTCGACTATCGCGCAATGCCGGCGGCGCGCCGCGCCAAAGAATTGATCGATACCGGCTTTGTCGGTCGCCCCTACAACGTCGTCGCGATGTACCAGCACGGTTCGTACCTCGATCCGGCAAAGCCGTTCGCCTGGCGGATGAGCAAAAGCGAATCCGGCACCGGCGTCCTCGGCGATCTCGGCTCGCACATCATCGACCTGACGCGCTGGTGGGTCGGCGATTTCGCGCGCGTGTCCGGGCATCTGGCGACCTTCACCCGGCAGCGTCAGCATCCGGCGACAAAGGAAATGGTCGCGGTCGC
>DAIDTM010000515.1 GCA_027457205.1 Anaerolineae bacterium
CTGTTCGGCTACGACCTCGACATGCTGCCGGCGGACTTCATGGCCTTCTTCCGCTACGAGGACCGGCCCGGCGTGATCGGCACCGTCGGCGTGAGGGACGGCGTTGGCAAGACGGTAGGCGTCGGCGGCAGACTGATGACCACCACCTGAATCGTCTCCGGGACGATGCTTTGCACCTTGAGCGGGTCGGGTACCTGGGTCACGATTGGTTTGACCGAATACGTGCCCGGAATCAGCCCGGTGGCATCGACGACGACCTGGGCATTGTCCAGCGTCAAACTTTGCAGACTGGGCACGGGACCGGACAGAATGACATCCACGGAATCCGGCGAGACGGACGCGATCAGACCGCGCGCCAATCCCTGCAGCGTTACTTTGCGCGGCACCGTTTGTCCGCCCATGATCGGCGTGACTGAGATTTGAACGGTGATGCCGGCATTGTTCAAGATGGAGATGCCCGCCGGCAGCGACAAGACCGCGACGCGCGTCACATCGGACGTTGCGCCGCTGATATCGATCGGAACTGTTTCGATGAAACCGGCGACCTTCGCCATCGCGTCCGGGCTGCCCACAATCGTCGCCGTGGACGGATTGACGATGATGTTGCTCACCCAGTAACCGGGCGCGGGCGCGCCTTTGAGCACCGTCTTGACCGAAACATCTTTATAGCCCACGCGCTGCTCCACCTGGACTTTGACATCGACGGTGGCTGGCGCGACGGTGACGCCTTGCACCAGGTTTCCTTGCGCGTCCCGCGCGAGCGCGGTCACTTCGCGGTCGATAGGAACTTTGCTGCCGCGCAAATAGATATCCGCGATCACTTCGTTGACCTGATCGACCAACACCGCCGGTCCGGTGACCAGTACCTGGGTCGGCGTAATAATGGGCGCAGTGAATGTATAGCCCAACGGCGCGGCATCCAGAACGTCGCTGTGCACATCCATTGCGCGCGACTTGAGCTGTTCCAGCCGAATATTGACCGTCGCGCTTGGATCGATCTCCGTCACCGTTACGCGCGGATCATCCACCGTCACTTGCAGCTTCACCGTATGCTCGCCCGCGCCCAATCCTTGGAGATCCGCGACGACGTGGAACAACGCGGGGCGCAGCTGATCCCAACTCACCTGCGGCGCGCGTAGCTTGACCTGTACCGTATCGATCGATTGCTGATATACCACCAAGCCGCTCGCGAGATTCACGGTCTGAATGGAAAGCGACTGTGGATAAAATCCCTCGTGGCTCGGGTTCTCTTCACTCACCGCGACGATCCAGACCGTCACTGCCAAGAGCAGCGCGATCAGCATCGAGCCAAGTTGACTGGTGAGAGAGCGAAACACTTAATTCTTCTCCGCGCCGTTGTGACTTGCCCAGCGCGCCGCGCCGGAAGGTTCGTACAGCCGATGCAGTAGACGATTCAGTTCACCCTCGTCGAGTCGACGCGCCAAGCGACCGCTGCGCGCCACGGCGATATCACCGGTCTCTTCGGAGACGACGACTGCGATCGCGTCCGTGCCTTCGGTCACGCCAATGGCGGCGCGATGCCGCGTGCCGAGATCGTGATCCAGCGCCGGGCTTTCCGTCAGCGGCAGCATACACGCCGCCGCCGCGACGCGGTCTTCGCGCACGATGACCGCGCCATCGTGCAGCGCGGCGTTCTTGTAAAAAATCGACATCAGCAGGTCTTTGGAGAGCTGCGCGTCCAACGCGACGCCGGTGTCGATAAAGTCCTGCAAGCCGGTGGCGCCTTCCAGGACGATCAGCGCGCCAAAGCGTTTCTCCGATAATTCGCCCGCTGCGCGCGCAATCGCGTTGATCGCCTGGGTCGCCGTCGTGCTGTGCCGCGCCAGCAGCGCGCTCGGTCGCCCGAGGCGTTCCAGGGCGCGGCGTAACTCGGGTTGGAAGATGACCGGAATGGCAACGAGCAGGGCGGGGATCGAATTGCGGATCAACCAGTTGAACGCGGTGAGCTGGAAGAGACTGCTCGCCAGGACGGCGAGAAGAACGACGAGCACAATGCCGCGCAGCAACTGCACGGCGCGCGTGCCTTGAATGAAATAGAACAGTCCGTAAAAGATAAAAGCGACGAGCAAAATATCAAGGACACTCGAGAGCGTAAAGTGAGAGAGGATGTCCGAGAAGGCGCTGAGAAACGTACTCAACACAATGGTTACTCACCAATCTGTTCCAACAACTTTTCGTAATCGTCGGCGCGCGACGGGTTCAGCGACAGGATTTGTCGAATCGTCGCGGCAGCGGCGGACTTTTGTCCCGCGCCCATGTACAACTCACCCAGCGAATCCAGCGCGGTAATCGCCTTGTCGTTCGCGCCGGCGGCGATATAGTTCTGCGCCAGCCGATTGGTCAGCCCCGCCTCGTTGGGATAGCTTTGCGCGAGCGCTTCCAGCACCGCCGTCGCTTTTTGCGGCTCGCCGCGCGACTGGTAGTGTTTCAGCAGCTCTTCCAAATCCAGCAGCGCGGTGTCCGGTTGACCTAGTCGAAACTCCAGATCGACGATGTAAAAGTGCGCGCGTTCGTCGTCGGGAGACTGCTGCCGAATCTCTTGGTAGGCGGTCAGCGCGTTCTTGAAATCGCCCTGCCGCGCGCGCGCCTCCGCGAGTCGATGCCGCAGCGTGATCGCGGTCGGGCTGTTGATTTTGGAACCAGCGGCGAGCCGGACGCCTTCGGCGAAGCGTTCCGCCGCTTTGCCGAACTGACCGCTGCGGACCTGACCGTCGCCCAGGATCAGGTATTGTTCCAGCGCGTCGTCAATGCGTCCCTGCTGGATGAGCAGATCGATCAATTTGGAGCGGTCGTTCACGTCGTCGCCGGCGAGTTTGAGCGCGTTGCGATAAAAGCCCTCTGCGCGTGGGATGTCGCCGCGCGCGAGACTCAATTCCGCCAGCGTCTCGTATTTTCCGCGCGCCTCATCGGTGCGGCCCGCTTTGGCGAGAATTTCGGCGAGTCGCGCGTGCGCGGGCAGATAGTTGGGCGCAAGCTCAATCGCGCGATAGCACTCTTCGCTCGCCGCCCAGAGTTTCTCGCGGCGGACGTACTCCTGCGCCAGCGCCAGCGCCTCCAAGACCTTGTCGGAATCCGGAATACCGATCACCTCGGCGAGACTCGCCTGCCCGCCTTCGGTGCGCATCGTCTCCAGGTGATACTGGACTTGGTTGACCTTGTCTTCCCAGCCCTTGTCCGTCAGAAATTTTTCGAGCGCGTTGCTGAACGTTTCCGCGCGTTCCCGGTCTCCCTTTGCCGCGTAACTATCCGCCAATTCTTCATAAACCGAGATCAACTCGTCGGCTTGCTCGCGGCGCACGCTGCTCATATCGACGATCTTGGTGACCTGCAAAAAGTGCTCGACGGCTTGGTCCATCTTGCCCAACGCGCGATAGCACTGCCCCAGCGCAAAGTGACTGGCGAGACCGTAACTCTTGTCGCCGGTCGTCTCGCTCAGAAATATCGCCGCGTCGTCGTAGCGCATCGATTCCAGATACAGCAAGCCCAGGTTGAATTTGACTTCGGAGCGCGACACGCCGTCGTCCATCAACTTTCGGTACGCTTCGATGGCTTCGCCCACGCGATGGTGCATCTGCGCATCCACCGCCCGCGCGATCAGCGCGTCGATTTCAAGCTGGTTCATCCGCGGACGCGCGTCCGCCTGTCGGCGTTCCTGCTCCACCTCCTTGGGGAGGGGCGCTTGGTCTTCCAACAGCGTTTCCGCCAAGCGCGATAGGGCTTGTTTCTCTGCTTGCACCACCGGGCTGGGCGCGCTTTCAGTCGCGGCGGTGCTGCGCTCCAGCTCTTCGACGAACTGGCGCGCCGCGTCGTCGCGCGGGTTGATGCTCAGCGCTTTTTGCGCGCTGTTCAACGCTTTGGTCTTGTCGCCGCGCTTGCTATAGATGCGCGCCATCGCGAGGTGTTCTGCAGCCGCCGGCGCGCGCTGACCGCTCTGTTCATACATGTCCGCGAGCCGTTGGTGCACATCCGTGCGGTCTGGTTCCAGCTGCGCCGCTCGGTTCCACGCCTCAATCGCCTTGTTCTTTAGCTGCTGTTTCAAATAGAGATCGGCGATGGTCAGGTAGGTGGCGGACGCTTCCGCGGCGTGCTGCATCTTCACCTGAATTTCGGCGATACGCGTCAGCGGTGCGGCGTCGCGCGGCTGCGCCTCGGCGACGTGATGGTACTCGCGCAGCGCGCTCTCGAACTGACCGGATTCCTCCAACACGTGCGCGAGACTGGTCCGTACATTGGCGTCGTCTGGAAATTCAGCCAGCGCGCGGCGATATTCGGTGACCGCTTTAGCCCATTGCCGGTCCCACGCGGCGTTATGTCCTTTTTTGATCGCGTCTTGGAAAACGAGTTTGTTGCTTGGCATGTCTGCTTAGGTTCCAACGTTTGAACGTGCTAACGTTTCAACGTTTTGCCATCCATCAAGATCGCCAGGATCGCCTTTTGCGCGTGCATCCGGTTCTCTGCCTGATCGAAGAGGACCGAATGCGTGCCATCGGCAACCTCATCGGTGATTTCCGCGCCGCGATGCGCGGGCAGGCAGTGCATCACGATCGCGTCGGGCTTGGCAAGCGCGACGAGCCCGGCATTCACCTGATACGGCGGAAAGATCGCGGCGCGCCGCGCGGTTTCCTCTTCCTGTCCCATGCTCGCCCACACGTCAGTGTACAGCACGTCGGCGTCGCGCGCCGCCGCTTGCGGGTCTTCGGTGAGCGTCACCGCGCCGCCGGATTTCGCGGCGAACGTGCGTGCGGCGGCTACCGATGCCTCGTCCAGCGCATAGCCGCGTGGCGAAGCGCAGACAAAGCGCGCGCCGCCCAGCGCGCAGGCGAACATCAGCGACCGCGCGACGTTATTGCCATCGCCGAAGAACGCGACCGTCTGCCCTTTCAGTTTGCCGCGATGCTCGACAATGGTAAAGACATCGGCAAGCGCCTGGCACGGATGCTCACGGTCGGACAAGCCGTTGATGACCGGTACGCGCGAATAGTCTGCCAGTTCAACGACGTGCGCGTGCGCGAACACGCGCGCCATGATGCCGTCGACGTAACGCGAGAGCACGCGCGATACATCGGCGATGCTTTCGCGCTGCCCCAGTCCAATTTCGTTCGGCGAGAGGTAGAGCGCGTGACCGCCGAGGTGCAGCATCGCCATATCGAACGAGACGCGCGTGCGCAGCGACGGTTTCTGAAAAACCATCCCCAGCGTCTTGTTCTTCAGGATCGGACGATTACCGCGCTTGCGCCATTCGGCTTTGAGCCGCTTAGCAGTATCGAGGTACCGCTTGAGTTCCGCTGGCTTGAGGTCGGCAATGGCGAGAAAATGTTTCATGAGGGCTCCGAGGTTTGCTCCAAAATCATCTATCTAAAATCGAAAATCTTATATCGGCACGATGCGTCCCTTGATCGCGTGCGCGCCAATGTCCAGAATACCAATCGTTCCGCCGCGGTGGTTTCTCGACACGACGGAACCGGGATTGAACAGCAGCACGCTGCCGTGCATCTTGATGTACGGTTCGTGACTGTGCCCAAAGACAATCGCGTCCACGTCGGTAAATTCGCGCAAGACCGATTGACACAGCGCGTCCAAGCGTTTGGCGCGGCTGAATTGAAACGCCAGGCGCGCGCTCAGCCCGCCTTCCCATGCGTGATGTCCGTGTACCAATCCCACCGCTCGGTTGGCAAATTCCAATCGCTGCTTCTCTTGCAGGAATTGCTGCACTCGCGCGTTATCCCGATCGCCATAAACCGCGTACGTCTGCGCGATCGGCTCTAACTGCTGCAACACGCTCAAGTCGCAAATATCGCCCACGTGCAAAATAATATCGACGCCGTTCAGCACGTTCAGCACCTGCGGCGGAAGGGCGGGCAACAGTTCCGGAATGTGCGTATCAGCCAGGACGCCGATCCTCATCGTTGCCAATGCGTTGACCTCGGGTCAAAACCACAACGCCAAACTTGTCGCCAACATCGCGACCAGAACATAGGACTGGACGCGCTGCACGTACGCGCGCCCATCGCGATTGACGCGATAACGCGATTGCCATAGCACCTGGGCAAGCAGTCCGAGCGCGATCAAGCCGGCAACCGCCGGCGCGTTGCTCGCAAACAGAACAAGCGCGGCAACCAGTTGCGCCAGGTTGTTCCACACGATCCAGCGGTCTTCGCGCGCCGCAGAGAGTCCCAGCAACCCGCGATAGACTAGCGTAAAGACCAGCGTAAAGAAGAGCGAGAGAGCGGAGAAAGATCCAAACGCGCTCTGCGCGATCAGCCACGGCAGCGCAAATTCCAAAAGCGTTTTCAGCCAGATACGGTGCGATACGTCGATTTGCCCTTCGATCAGAGCGATGACCATCGCAACGAGCGTGAGCACGACCGGCAGCAGCCCTAGCACCGACGCGACGCTCAGCGCGAGCACGCCGAGCATCAGCATACCCACCATGTCCGCGTCGATCACGGGCCAGATGACGGTGCGGAAAAATCGCACGCGCCGCGCGGACTGCCGCCACACGCGCACGATCCGCCAGCGACTGGCTTCGTCCGAGGCGAGAAACCATGTCGGCGTATTCGCGGCTGCGCGTCGCAGCGCGTCGCGCCAGTCCGACTGCAGCCAGAGCGAGCGCCACGCGCCCAGCAACACGTCGCCCAATAAAATCGCAAAGACCAGGAAAATCACGGTCTGGGCGCGCAGCGTCAAGCCACCCGACGCCACCGCGCCGCAAATCACCGCCCAGCTAGGTCCGAGAAAAGTCAGCGGACGGGTCGGACGCAAATCCAACGCGAGCCAGCGTCCGACCAGCGGACGCGCGGAGTAAGATTCTTCCATCGTGTGTATGATACCACAACGAAAAGAAAAATACAAACAGACGAATCTCGCGCGGTGTTCGCGCCTTCCACGATTCGCCAATGTCCTGAATCTTGGGTATGATAACTATGCCGGGAATGATTTTGAACACTGACGAACACGGGATAGAACTCCGCTAAATCGTGGTATGGTCATTCAGTCACAGGATCACACAAAAATACATAGAAAATTTCTGTGCGATTCTGTGTGTTTCTGTGGCAGATTTGATTGTCCACGATTGGATATGGCGTTACCAAAAAAGCCGCGGAGCGACGAGCGAGGTTCTGCGCGGGGTCTAGGAAGGATTCAGGTAGGATCTAGGTAGGAAGCAGGTAAGGTAAAAAAGCGGATGAGGTTGGTTAGTATCTGACAGGTGAAATCCTTGCTATTTTGGCAAAGAAATCTGTCCGCGAAGTTCACGAAGATCACGAAGGAAAAAACAGAAACCTTTCGTGTTGCTTCGTGCTGTTCGTGGATAAGCTATTGGCCTTTGCGGTATGTCTGAACAGTTACGCGAAACATCTAAAGGGTACGCCGAACGACAGGTATTAACTGCCTATTGACGCTCGAACCAAATTGTCGTATGCTATAGGCGAGCAACGATCTCCGATACGATCAGCGAGACGCTCTGCTCCAACCAGTGACCTGTTGCTGGCTCGGCAACTTATGGTCGCAAAACGCCTCTCACCGAGGCGTTTTTATTTTTACTGCGCTCGCTACAGCCGATACACCAGCGCGTCAATCTCCCGTTCCAACGCCGACGCGTCTGCTTCTGGGTTGCGCTTTTTTGCAGCGAGGATGCGGTCTACCCCCTGGATTGATAGATATGGCGGAGAACGCCCGCTGATTTCGCCGCAAGGTATCTGGCGAAATGCAACTTTGCCTGCACAAACGACCATACCAAAAGGCGGCGACCATGGCGGAATCGGCGGGCAGGCGTTCTGCGCTCGTGCGCCGTTGTTTGACACGCACTTCTAATCTTGTCAGGCGATTGTTTTCAGAATTGCTGTTATTCCTGCTTTCCAGTTAGGGAACATATCAACCCACTGCAAATCGCCCATTCCAAACTCTGAAGGTACACAAGGTTCTAGGCGGACAGGAATTAGGAAGATCTGCGATGAGGGATATTGAGCAAACACCTCTAACGCAGTTTTCATTTCTTTCTGCACATACCCCACATGGTCTAATGAGTGGTTCGAGAGTAATGCTATGAAAAATCGGCTTGTCTTTATTGCTTTCTCGATTCCCAATTTCCAGTTTTCACCAGCAAGCAATTATTCCTTGTCGAATCAAACATGCACGCTAGAGTTAAACAACGCTTTGTTTATTTTGCGCGCAGATTCTAAATCCTCGTGCGCGTAACTTGAGCCGGTCTGAAAAGTTCTGAATCTCTCGCAAAGACGCTACACTTGCCCTGGCGGGAACGCAAGTGCCAGGGAGACGCAAAGGGCTTATAAATTTCTTGGCGACTTTGCGGCTTGCGCGAGTTCTCAGACAAGTTCTCAAAACGATCTCGTACAAGAAGATCGCCGCGGATCTGATCGATGCTGGCATTCGCTGGATTTGTTTTGAGCCAGTCAAAGTAATTCCGCAAGTGCTGCCCGTACGATTTTCGCGTCCCATACGCCATTCCGCGCAATACCAACTCATCGTCCACTTGATTAATCAACGGATGCGGCGGATTCGTCGTGAGCGGCTTGTCTCTGCCTGCGACGTAACGGTGTCGCGTCGGTTTGGGCGGCGCGTCGCTCTGCTTGGGTTTCACGGATGTCTTTGCTTCTTGTGCAAAGATTCCATTCCATTGGTACTCAAAGGGTGAGGGTCACGCCAGCGCTTTCTCCAGCGCCGCCAGTCCCGCGCCTTCGTCAAACTCGTGCCCGGACGCGAGCAGCGCGCCTTCGATCGCGGAGAGCGTTGCGGCAATGTCCGCGTGCGAAACGACGCCCATGTGTCCCACGCGAAAGTACTTGTCGCGGATCGCCGGATGCAAGCCGCCTGCCAGCACTACCCCGCGCTCGCGCACTTTCGCCAACCACTTGGCGTCGATGCCGTCAGGATAGTACAACGCGCTCATCGTCGTCGCAGCAACCTCCGCGCGCACGGGCACCTGCTTCAATCCAATCGCGCGCACGCCGGCTTTGAACGCATCGCTCAACCGCTTGTGCCGCGCAACGCGCGCAGCCATTCCCTCAGCGAGAATCTGCCGGAGCGATTCGTGCAGCGCATAGACGAGATTGACCGGCGGCGTGCCAAAGTACGCCGTCTTGCGCGCGAGGTACGCCTCCATAATCGGCAGCCAGTTCGTCCAGTCCGCGTAATAATTGGCGACTGGCTTGCTGCGCGCGCGAAACGCCTCGAGCGCGCGCGGCGACGCGACGAGCAGCGCGAGTCCGGGCGGGACACCAATCGCTTTTTGCGATGCCGTCAACGCGATGTCGATGCCCCACGCGTCCTGCTGCAATTCCATCCCTGCAACCGAGCAGACGCCATCGACGACGACGAGCGCGTTGTGTCTGCGTCCGGCTTGCGCGAGCGCGCGGGCATCGACCGCGACGCCAGTCGACGTATCGACGTGCGTCATCGTCAACACTTTCGGCTGGACGCGCGCGAGCTCCGCTTCCACGCGGTCGAACACGACGACATCGCCGGCCTCTGCGCGCAGCACGGTTACCGCCGCGCCGTAGCGCTCGAGGATCGCCGCCATCCGGTCGCTGAAATAACCGGTCGATACAACCAACGCGCGGTCGCCAGGTTCGATCAGATTCGACGCGGCGATGTCCATAGCCAGCGTGCCGGAGCCGGCGATGACGAACGGTGTGCCGGTCGGCGCGAGAAAAACCTGCTTCACCCACTCCAGCGATTCGCCAAAGCGCGCGATGAACTCGGGCGAGGTGTGCCCGGCAGTTGGCGCGCCCATTTCTCGCAAAACTCCCGGGTCGAAGTTAATCGGGCCCGGGATCATCAGCAAATCACGTTCGCTCATTTGGCTTCCTGTGAAAGTGAGATCGGATAACTCTGCCGCGCTAGAAATTCGCGGCGCGTAATCTCCATCTCGATGCCGTCGAACTCGCCAATGTCCGGCGAGAATCGCCGCGCATTGGCGATCGCCCGAAAGCCGCACGCGGCAAAGCAGCGCTGCGCGCGCAGATTTTCGGGAAAGGTGAATAGGTTGATACGCTCCAGCGGAGTGGTCGCGAAGAGATGGCGCAGCAGCGTCGTGATCGCATCGCGACCCTTGCCCTGACCCCACGCCGCGCTCTCGCCGATGACAATGCCCAGCTCGCCTTCTTTCTTGTCCCAGTCGATAGCGAAGCAGCCGATGCGACCGATCAACTCGCCGGAATGGGTGACGATAAAAAACGCGCGGCGGTTGGAAGGGACGTACGCGTGCTCGCCCAGCAACCGTTCGCTGAATTCTTCAAGCGTGAGGTCAGTCGGCGCGCCGCCGCTCCAGCGCAAAATGTTCTCGTCGCTGCTCCAGCGATAGACGCGCGCGATTTCTTCCTCGGTCAGCGCATCTTCGAACGGGCGCAAGCCAATCTTATCGCTCCAGATAATAGCCATAAGCAAATCAGTAGACCGGTGGAAATGTAAACAGGTAGGCAAGTCAGCGTTACTTGCGTACCTGTTTACTTGTTTCCTTGTTTATTTTTCTCCACACGCGCAGCACGCCCACCATCGTCTTGCCGTCCACAATCTCGCCGCGTTCGATGGCGTCCACCGCCTGCGCGAGCGGCATCCACTCCACGGTGATGGATTCGTCTTCCTCCGGCGTCGCGGTCCCATCGGCAAGCTGGCGCGCCAGGAACAGAAACATGCGCTCGGTGCAAAAGCCAGGACTGGAGAAAAAATATCCCAACGGTTCCCACCGCGCGGCGGAATAGCCGGTCTCTTC
>DAIDTM010000516.1 GCA_027457205.1 Anaerolineae bacterium
CCCTAAACGCATCGAAACGATTTGACAATTCACGACGATTCTTACTATAATATTGGGCAAATCGAATCGACGGAGTTGACCATGCCCGCCAAACACCTGCTTCCCGAGCGTCAGTCCGATTCAGCGCGAGCGCAACGCCAGCGAGAGCGCGGCGCGCCGGCGAGTGAACCATCGTTGAACAAGTCCTCCCATCCCGAAGTGAACGTTGGACGCCGTCTGCGCGCGTTACGCGATGAACACGATTTGTCTGCGCGTGCCCTTGCCGAGAAAAGTGGTCTGGCGGTCAACACGCTAAGTCTGATCGAGAACGGCAAAACGTCGCCGAGCGTCAGCACGCTGCAACAACTGGCTTTTGCGCTCGACGTGCCGATCACGGCGTTCTTTGAAACCGACGCGCCTAAAAACAAGGTCGCATACATTAAAGCCGAGCGCCGCCCGCGCGCAGCATTCGCGCACGGAACGCTGGAAGACTTGGGAGCGGGATTGTCGCACCGCGCAGTGGAGCCATTCGTCGTCACGCTGGAACCGCACATGGGCAGCGGTCCGGATACGATCGTCCACACCGGCTACGAGTTCGTCTACTGCATCGAGGGTCGCATCGTGTATACCATCGAGGAACATACCTACCTGCTGGAGCCGGGCGACAGTTTGTTGTTCGAATCGCATCTGCCGCACCGCTGGCAAAATGTAGACACCCGGACCTCGCGGGCGATCCTGGTGTTTTATCCCACGGACGAGCGCGACCGTCCGACCGAACGCCACTTTGCGCCGGAGCGACCCAAGTAAACGGGCTGGCTGCGTCGCCAACTACGCTCCTTGCTATAACACGGGGCTGAACCGTTACGAAAATTTGAGGGCGCGGAGTATTCCGCGCCCTCTTCGATCATCGTCTAGTCGCCGGTTTCAGGGGCTTGGACTGTACCTCCTTCGACGCCAGCGCCGGTCTCCGGACCGGCGGCGTCCGTGTGAACGACCTGCCCGTTGCCCGCATCGACTTTGACGTCCGCGCCGCTGCTCAGCTGAACACCGTAAACCAGGCATCCGTTTTCGTCATCCAGCCCGACAGAAGCCGCGGTCGCGCCGGGGTTTGCCGCGAGCGCAGCCGCTTTCGCTTGATCGGCGGTGATGGTCGGCGTCCCGCCGGACTTGACGCTGCAGGTGTACGTGGGAGTCTGATCGTTCGATCCCTGATTGGGTGCGCTCGTTGGACCCTGCGCGAACGCCGCGAGCGGCGCCATCAGGGCAACGGCAAGCGCAGCCATTGTCACGCCCAACAAGATTTTTCGCATTCGTTTACCTCCTGGTGTGAAACTGTCCGCGACTCGAGTCGCGAATCTGCCTTCATTCTAACCACGCGACATTAAAACGAGCGCGGGATTTGGATTACAATTCTCTCAGCACCTGATCGACCTCCATCTGATTCAACCGGCGATTGACCCACAGCGTGCTGGCTGCCATTCCTGCCAGCGTCAGCGCGTACAGCGCGAGGAGCGTCGTCCACGGAATCGTAACGTCGGACGGCGGAACGGTGAACAGCGCGGCGAGCAGCAAGATAAACACCTTGCTCAAGCTCAAGCCAATCGCTCCGCCGATGACGAGCGCCAGCCCGCTGATCGTCAACGCCTCCGCCCACAGGAAACGGCTCACCTGCCCCGCGTTCCCGCCGAGCGCGCGCATCGTACCAAACTCTCGCGCGCGCTGGTACACCATCGCCATCAGAAACACACCCAGTCCAACCGACGCGATGATGAGCGTGTACAACCCTTCGATCATTCCCAGCCCATTGATGTTGAGACTGGTCAGCGAACTGCCCGTGGCGACAATCGCCGTATCGATGTCTTGCGCCTGCACCGGGATATTCGGCAGCGCGGCGCGGATGTTTGCCGCCGCCGCGCCCGGCGCGCTGGTCGCACGCGCCAGAAAGAACGTCACGGTCGAGTCGTTCATCGCCTGCGTGAGGAACGGCAAATTGACGACGACGAACGAATCGGCGGTGCTCGTCGGAAAGCGATTGACGATGCCGATGACGCGCCCCTTGACCTGATGGTACTGATTCGCCGGCTTGTCCAGCACGCGAAAGAGCAGCGGATCGCCGACCTGCACGCTGTACGCGTCCGCGAGCTGCGCCGAGATCAGCGCGCCGTTCGGCGTCGCCGCCATCTGCCGCATCGCCTCCGCCAGCGTCATATTTTTCAGGTAACTGTCCGGGAAGAACGCGGCTTGCGCGAGCGTCGCCGGATCGATGCCAAAGACCGGCTGCGCTGTGCTGCCGACGTACACCTGGTCGACCTTGATGGGCGTTACTGCGCCAACGCCGGACGCGCGCGCGATCGTCGCGCCAAGCGCGGCGGTTGGATTCGCGCTAATCGCCGGCGTGACGCTAATGTCTGCGCCCAGTTCGTACCGCGCGTCCACCGCTTTTTGCGCCTGGTACGTGCGCGTGAAAATCGCTAGACTCGTGCCGAACGAAACCGCGAGCGCGATGATGACGACCGCCGCGCCAACCTCGTTCGCGCGCCGCACGATCTCGCGCCCTGCCATCTCGCCCAGATCGCCGAACGCGCCGCGCAAGAGCGCGCGGATCGCGACACCGGCGCGCTGGATGCCGCCGCCAATCACGCGCGAGAGCAAGAGCGTCGCGCCGATCCAGAGAAACAGCGGCGCGAGAAAAATCATAAAGCCCAGCGAGAGCGTTTGCCCTTCGCTGCCAGCGGTATCAAAGCCGCCGCCTTGATTGTTCACCGTGAACAAGAGCGCGGCAATCGCGAGACTGACCAAATCAAGATACGCGCGCGCCCAGAAGGGTTTCCTGTTCATCCGCGTCGTCTCTTGCCGTTCCGGCGCGATTTGCTGGCGCAGCGTCTGACGAATCGGCAGGTACGTCGCGACCGTCGTCAGCGCGAGACCGGCAAGAAACGCGTAGAGCGCAGAGACCAAGAAATCGCCGAGACGGACCGTCTGCCCCAGCATCGCGCCGAACAGGTACAACGTCGTCGCGATGCCGACGCCAAGCCCGAGGAGCGTACCAATGATGGCTATCAACACGCTGGCTAAACCGCTCGAGATCAGGATTTGGCGCGGGGTTGCACCGCGCGCGCGCAGCAAACTAATTTCCTGCCGCTGCGGTCCGGTGATCAGATCGGTGGCGTATTTCGAGAGGTACGCGGCGAGCGCGACGCCGGGCATACCGAGAAACAGAAAGAGCAGTTTCGCCCACAGCGCATCCGATTTCGCTTTGGTCAGCGCGTCGCCCAGGTTGTTCGTCACGCGGACTTCGCCGGGGAATTGCGCTTCCAGATGGCGGCGCTGCTTGTCCACCGCCATGCTCGCTTGCGCCGGATCGCTCGGCAAAAGCGTATGGTCGGTGCGGACATCCACCTCGCCGAGGATCGTTTGCGCGGCGACCGGCTTGCCATTGCGCGTCAGCGTCGGATGCGTCAGCGGATCGGCGAGCGTCGTTTGCCACAGCGACGGCGTGATGAAAATATCATTCGGAATTGGATTGAATTCGCCGGCGTGCGCGGGATCGGTCGTGACAAAAAGATAATTCGCCTGACTCGTGTCCACCACGCCGGTAACGACAAACGGGACCGGCTGCGCGGTCTGCGCGAAATCGAGCGCGATCGTATCGCCGATCTTCAAGCCGAGCGCGCCGAAGAGTTGCTGGCTGACGAGAACGCCTTGCGCGTTGAACGTGCCGGCGGCGACGCGCAGCGTTTTGAGCGCGGTAAAATAATCGGGGGGAACGACGAACACCTTGCCCGCCGCCGCCGTCTTGTCGCCGGCGGCATTTCCCGCGCCGCTGAAATCCGCGCTGAGCAGCGGCTGCGCAGCGAGAACGCCCGGCGTGCGTTTCAGTTCCGCCAGAATCGGGTCGAGATTCGGCGTCGCCAGCGTCGAAGAGATTTGCAAGTCCACCTTGACCGTTTGCACGGCGGCTTGCGTCATCCGCTGGCTGGATGCATCGACAAAGAAAAGGATGCCGGCAAACAGACCCACTGCCAGTACGAGTCCGAACAGGTACGTGAACGTGCGGCGCGGGTTGCGCGTGATAAGTTGAAGAGCGTAGGAAAGATACGACATTGAGTTTCTCCTGCCGCTACCCCTTCTCCTCTCCCGACGAACCGCGTCGGGAGAGG
>DAIDTM010000517.1 GCA_027457205.1 Anaerolineae bacterium
CCCTTTGCCATCAGGCACCTGCCTTTTCTATGTTGCACGTAAAGACTTTGCCTTCATGGATCGTCACGTTCGGATCGGCGACGAGCGCGCTGAGGTTGTTCGTCACGTCGCCTTCCGCGACGCCTTGCCAGCCCCAGTGCCACGGTACGCCGACTTCGTGGATCGTTTTGCCGTTGATGTTGAACGGCCGCATCCGCCGCGTCACGAGCGCGCGCGCCTTGATCTGCCCGCGCGCGGTCTTGATCGTCACGGTGTCTGTGTTCCGAATGCCTTTCTCCGCCGCGAGCTCGGGCGAAATCTCGCAGAAGAGCTCCGGCATCAGTTCCGCGAGCCACGGTAGCCAGCGGCTCATCGTTCCGCTGAGATGGTGCTCGGTGAGCCGATAGGTCGAGATGACGTACGGATAATTCGGATCGCCGACCTGATGGTACGGATTGCCGTCGACGTTCCACGTCTTAGCGATTGGATTGGATTGCTGCTTGTAGACGAGGTTCGCGACCGGCGACTCGTACGGCTCGTAGTGCGTCGGCAGCGGACCATCGACCAGACCGGTTGGCGCGAAGAGCCACGCCTTGCCGTCGGGTTTCATGATGAACGGGTCTTTGCCGCCGAGCCAATCGAAGCCGATGCCATTGTCCTTGCCGACCGCGTCGGGCGCTTTGGTCGGCAAAAAGTCCGGAATATCGCCCGCCGGCGAGACCCAGGATTTTTTCGTGTCATCCCAGAAGACGAGCGCCTTTTTGTCTGACCACGGCTTGCCGCTCGCGTCTGACGACGCGCGGTTGTACATGATGTGCCGGTTCGCGGGCCACGCAAAGCCCAAATTCGGCGAAATCCAGTTGTCGCCCTGGCGCGACTTGGCGCGGTTCGTGCCTTCCTGCGGAATAATGCCGGTGTAGATCCACGCGCCGCACGCGGTCGAGCCGTCCTCCTTCAGGTTCGCGAACGTCGCCAACGGTTTCTTGTCCGCCCACGTGTAGCCGTTGATCTCCTTCATCACTTTGTACGCCGAGGGTTCGTCCTTGATGCGCCAGTTGGCGACCTCTTGCGGATCGGGGTCATAGTTCCAGAGCAGATTCTTGATGCCCCAATCGTGATCGACCGTCGAATTCTTGTACGCCGCGATCAGTTTCTGTCCGAGATGGTACGTGAACCACGAATCGCTGCGCGCATCGTCCGGCGGGTCGGCGGCTTTGTCGTGCGCCTGGATCAGCCGCTGCGTGTTCGTGAACGTCCCTTCCATCTCCGCGACTGCCGCGGCGGGAATGAAAAAGACTTCGGTCTTGATGTCCGCCGATTTCAGCTCGCCCGAAGCGATCTCCGGCGAGTTGCGCCAGAACGCGGCGGTCTCGGTCTCGAAGAAATCGCGCACGACCATCCAATCGAGTTTCGCGAGCGCTTTGCGCTGGAACCGTGCGTTCTGTCCGCCGACGGCGGGATTCTGCCCCATCACGAAAAATCCCTTGATCTTGCCCGCCGCCATATCGACGAACATCGGCAGATGCGAGTGATCGCCGGTGATCTTAGGGTGATAGTCGTAGCCATAGTTGTTGTCCGCCGTCGCCGCGTCGCCCCACTGCGCCTTGAAGTACGAGACCTGGAACTTGGGCAGGTTGCCCCAGTACGACGTCATAATCGGCACAGTTTCGGTGAGGACGTAATCTTTCAGCGTATCGTGCGCCTTGCGCGCGTCCGGCATGTTGAGGTACGCCGGCAGCGAGTGGTACAGCGTCGCGATGTCGGTCGAACCCTGGATGGTCGCGTGACCGCGCAGCGCGAGCACGCCGCCGCCGGGTCGTCCGATGTTGCCGAGGAGCGCTTGCAGCATCGCGGCGGTGCGAATGATCTGCACGCCCACGGTGTGCTGCGTCCAGCCGACCGCGTAGGTGATGTTCGAGGTCTTGTCACGCCCGGAGTTTTGCAGCAACGTTTCCGCGACCTTGGTGAACGTCGCTTGCGGGCAGCCGGTGACCTGTTCGATCATCGCCGGGGTATAGCGCGCGTAGTGACGCTTCAAGATTTGGAAAACGGTTTGCGGGTCTTGCAGCGTGGGATCGGTCTTGGGGCGACCGGTGACGCGCTGGAGGAGGAGGTCGGTAAAGGGACCGACGCTCGTCGTCTGCGGCGTCGGCGCGGGCCCGCGCTGGTAGCCCCAGGAGGCGATGTTGTACGACTTGCCGTCGGAGGACAGACCGGAGAACGTACCGTTGTTGTCTTCGGTGTCCTTGTAATCCGAGCTGACGAGCGTCGCCGCGTTCGTGTAGTTGACGACGTACTCTTTGAAGAACGGATCGGTGTTCCAGCGGTCGCTGTTGATGACGTAGTTGATGATGCCGCCGAGGAATAGGATGTCAGTGCCTGCGCGAATCGGCGCGTGCACGTCGCACATCGCCGACGTGCGCGTAAAGCGCGGATCGACGTGCATCAGCGTCGCGCCGTGCTCCGTCTTGGCTTTGAGGGGCCAGCGGAAGGCGACCGGGTGACACTCTGCCATGTTCGAACCCATAATCATGACCGCGTCGGAATTTTCCAGATCGCGGGCGAAGGTCGTGGCAGCGCCGCGACCGAAGGTGACCCCCAGACCGGGGACCGAGGCGGAGTGTCAGATCCGCGCCTGATTTTCGAGATAGACGACGCCGAGCGCGTGCATCAGCTTTTGGTGGAGATAGTTCCACTCGTTGTCCATCGTCGCGCCGCCGAGCGAGGCAATGGCGTAGGTGTTCATCACGCGCTTGGTGACCGTGCCGCCTTTGCCATCCGGCATGTCCTGCGTCTCGTTGAAATTCGCGTCGCGGGTTTGCTGTGTGAGCTGCGCGATGCGGTTCATCGCGACGTCGAGCGACATGTCGTCCCAGTGGTCGCTGCCGGGCGCGCGGTGCTTGACCTTGGTCCAGCGCAAATTGTTGGTGACGAGTTGGTAGGTCGCCGCGCCTTTGGGGCAGAGCGTACCCTGGTTGACGGGGGAATCGGGGTTGCCCTGAATGTCGATGATCTTGCCGCTGTCGCTGACGGTCACGATCTGACCGCAGCCGACCGCGCAATAGGGGCAAACGCTGGGGACTTGCTTGCCTTGCTTGATCGGAACGTCGAGCGCACGCGCTTGCACCGCGCTTGTGTCGACCCCGAAGCTAGCGGCTTCCGCGGCAACCGCGGTGCCGATGGCTCCGGTCGAAATCTTGAGAAACTGTCGCCTGGATATGTCCATATTCTTCTCTGCTTTCGTCACAGAACATCTCCGCCGCTTCACGGAGAAATGAGAAAATCCAGCCGATTTGAGTGACCTGATGGTGAATGGGCTTATAGGCGATTGCACCTATGCGCTTTCAATTTGTTGCCATAGCGTAAAAGTATATCCTTAACCTTGCGCGTGTCAAGTGGGGTACTGCAGGGCGTGTGCAAAGTCGGCAAGTTGTCACTTCGAGCGCAGCGAGGTCTCGACTGGCGGCAAAACGAGATTTCTCGTCGCAAAAATCGCTTCTCGAAATGACAGGCGTCGCTTGTCAAGAGACTTTGCACGCACCCAGCGATGGACGGCCTGACGGATGATGATGGAAAGGACCTCCATTCTATTCAGTCGAAACAGACCCAATCACTATCAAAGAAACAGGCCCCTAACAGTATAGACGAAAGGTGAGTGTGAATGAGCGATGATGCAGTTCTACAATTGGCATTTTCACTCTACTCGAAACCGGGAGCGTATGCACTATTGATTGGATCGGGTCTCTCAAACGCTGCCCGAATCCCAACAGGCTGGGAAATCGTTCGTGCCCTCCTGAGTGTCTCATAATTTGCTAAACTTTTTCTCTCTGCTAAAACGGTGGCATGAAATTTACATCCACCGCTTGGAAAGAAGCGCGACGGTTACAAGCACTGGCGCTCCAACAGAAAGGCTGGAGGCAAACTCAGATTGCCGCAGCCCTGGGCGTGACCGATGGTGCAGTGAGTCAAGGGTTTCGCCTGATCAATGATGACGATAGAACGGCGCTCTTTGCTCGCCAGCATCCTGGCAGATCATCTGAGTTGACGCACGAGCAGAAGCGTCTCATTCCTGATGTATTGTCGCACGGTGCGGAAGCCGATGGCTTGCGTGGCAATGTCTGGACGAATGCGCGCGTCGCAAAAGTGATCGAATGGGAATGGTCGGTAAATTATCATCGCTCACCTGTTGCTCGTTTACTCAAAGAACTCGGCTGGACGCCGCAATTGCCCATCGTGCGTGCGACTCAGCGTGGTGAAGATGCCATCGCTCTATGGCGCACAGAGAAATGGTTCGAACTCAAGCAGCAAGCGCGCTTGGAGCGAAGAACCCTTGTTTTCGTGTAACTGCTCAGGCAGTTGAAACGGATTGCATGGCCAGGACTGGCGGCACATAGGGCGTCCCGTTCAACGCCAACTTGAGCGCATCCATAACGCGTTGTCCATTATTCTGCGCGGTCGAAAGGTAGCTCCGCACGCCACAGAAAACTTGCGCGCCGCCTTCGCTGCGAAAGCAACCCGAGACTTTTTGTTTGACCTTCATCATGCGCAGGTCTCGCTCGGCTTGGTTGTTATCAAACGGCACGCGAAAATCGTACATGAAGGCCAGAGTTTCGCGTTTGTGCTCGCGGAGCCGATCCAGCAAGTTCTTCGGCGGGCTTTGGCGGGTGGGAGCGGATTCTCACGAAACCCTTGCTCCAGAATCGCATCGTAACGGAGTTCAAAGGCAATTAGCTGATCTGGGGCAAGATGGTCTTGCGTTACATGGACTTGATCGACTGTTGTCTTGATCTCAATCAGTAACTCGCTCATCTGCGTCGCCCAGGGTTGAGCGTAACGTTCGATGATGAACGCCAACTCGCAAATGGTGAGCGTTGCACAGGGCGTGGAGCACCCGATACAGGAAATAGGAGCGCAAGTGATCATGCGCCGCGGTGCCCTTCAAATGCGGCAAAATGTGTTTCGCGCAGGCTGTTAGCCCAAGCTGAAAAGTGAACTCATTCAAAGTTCAAAAGTGAACTGCCTTGGCAAGCGCCATTGGCAGATTGAACAAATGTACCATTTTCCCCGACCACCATACCCGCGCTTCAATCAGTTGTTTCGGGAAATTTGGCACGAGATGAATTTCGACCTCGACGCGCGGTGGAACATTGGGGATGAGAATATCCTGACCAAACAAGGACATGCACCGATAACTGTTGACGACGCGCATCGTTTGCAAACAGAAGATGTCTTGCGGCGACTGATAGGGCTTGGGCAAAACAAAGGGACGAAAGAGGCTGTGCCCACTTGCTTGGGCCTCGGCAAAACGTATGTCCGGAATTTGGTGGGTGGTCGAATGGACTTGATGCTGGTTGTAGCGCGCCAGTTCATCGCGCAACACGGACCGTGCGTCGTCAAGGGTCGTGATGTGTTCGAGCGCACGGGTGCGCACAATGCGATCTTGCAACCAGCGATACGGACGTTCCACTTTGCCCTTGGCTTGAGGTGAGAGCGCATAGGTGACATCGACGCCAAGTCCACGCAAGACTTGGCGCCAACGCGGATCGGCATCATCGGTTTGCCAGTCCTGCGTGAGATAGACACTCTGATTGTGCGTGATAAACCGGAACACCCGCAAGTTGTCCACATAGTAACGCACCGGCACACCATACGTTTGCATCAGGATTTGTGCGGCGTACAGATGTGCCCAGGTGGTCTCGTGCAGAAAGAAATCCGCAAACAACAACTTGCGGCTATAGTCATCCAGGGATGTGATCAATGACCATTTCTCGGTCGCGAATGGAGACCAAAGATGCTGGGACGCATCATGTTGCACTAGTTCTCCGATGGAAGTGGTAATGACTTCGGTCGTGCGCTTTCGCTTTTGGATGCGGTTTGTAGCAGCCCAGTTGTTTGGCACGCGCCGTAATCGTCGTCGCCGAAACTTGGATGCCTTTCTGTTCCAATCGGTCACGAATGGCTGAATAGTTGTAACCTGAGATTGGCAACCTGGGATCTTCAACCAGTTTTTGCTCGCGCCGCAGTTCGGTGGCGATGGCACGTTCGGTACTCATTGAAATTCTGGCGTGGGTCTCGCGTTCGTAATCGATGGAGAACGTAGCGGGGTTCGTGCGATACTCTTGGAGCAAAGCAAAGAAACGCGTCTTGCCAACTCCTAGCACTTCTTGCGCATCGGCACGCGACAACGTGCCTTGGCAATAACCCTGCAACAATACTTTGACCTGCTCAACCGTGAACCGTCGATGCAACTGATCCATCGTGCCTCCTTTTTGAGACACTGTAGCACCAGTTCACTTTTGAGCCGTTTGGACGGTTCACTTTTGAGCTGATATCGGTTCACTTTCCAGCTTTGAACAGTTCACTTTTCAACTTTGAGTAACAATTTTTCGCGCAGGCTTGACGAAGAACGCACGTTCTGATATACTACCACTAGATCGAACGCCCGTTCGCTTCTCTATCCCTCGCCAATACCCTCTCCTTCCACCAGCGAACTCGACGTCAGGAGAAACATGTCCCCGGCGGATCCAGTTCAACCGATCTTCTACATCATCTTCGGCGCATTCTTGGCGTTCATTGCCCTTCATCTATGGCGCGCTCTGCGACGGCGATTCTCCAAGTCCGCCCACACGCAAGCCAAAGCACTCACCGTCCACCTCATCGATCAGGTCGAAACCACGTCGTCGGGTCGACTGTGGCAGTGGGATACGCTGACACCCCGCGAGATGGAAATCGCGCATCTGGTGGCGCAAGGTCAGCGCAATTCTGAGATCGCGCGTGATCTTCACATCAGCGTTCGCACGGTCGAAACGCATCTTTCCAACATCTACGAAAAGCTCGACGTTCGTTCGCGCATCGAACTGGCCCGCACGATCCGAGACCTGGTGGATTAACTTTCCGCTCCCCACAAGATAGAGCTACGTACTTTCCCGTAACGCTCCTCTTTACGTACCGATCCCCCTTGAATCAGTAGCCCATACGAGTTTCCAACGATAGACGCATGCATGCGAGTGTGATATGAAGGAGTACGCACGCGATCACATTCCGTCCGTCAGCCGCACCACTCCTTTGGAAAGATAGACAGGAGGGCGTCGGTTATCCTAACCATTGAATGCCATCGCGTGACTTGATCCACGATCACCGCGAGAGCAACATGGACCACACGAAACGCAAGCGTTTGGATCTGGCTGTCACCCGCCTTCAGCGACGTTGGGGAAACCGCGTGGTCGTCTCGGCGCGCGAAGTGCAGCCCGAGACACGCGTGATCTCGACTCGCTTCCCCGAACTCGATCACCTTCTCGGCGGCGGCATTCCGCTGAACGCGATCACCCTCTTCAACGGGCAGACGACCTCTGGCAAACTAACCCTCGCCTACAAGATCTTGAGTAGCGCCCAGCATGCTTCTGCGACATCCAGATTGCCATGTTTGCACTCGGTGGCGATCCTCGATCTCAATGCGGCGAGCGATCCCGACTATGTGGCGCGATGTGGCATTGATCTGGATCACTTGCTGCTCGCTCGACCACAAGCGGGCAAGCCAGCAATCGATGTGCTCCTCGACCTCGTGCGCAGCCGACAGCTCCGCGTCCTTCTCCTCGACAGCCTCCCCGATTTGAGAAGCGATCCTGCCGCTGCACGATATTTCGACCAGCTCCTCCCTCAACTAAGTATGTTTCTCAAATCCGCTGGCTGCGCGCTCATCATCCTCGACGAGCCGCAACCGCCTTGGCTAGAATGGCTCCCCGTGACTCGCAGCAGCGCGATCTATCACTATGCCGCGCTGCACGTCGAACTCAGACGAGAGCGGTGGATCGAATCAGAAGGCGAGCTGCGCGGCTACCAGGCGCAGGCGCGCATCGTCAAAAGCCAGCGGGGTCGCCCAGGACAGGTCGCGCCCATTGCTATCGAATTCAACGAGACCGTGCGCGCTCGCGATACCTGGTGATGGAGAATTAACGCATGAGCGTCCTGTGTTGTCGCGTGCCCGATTTTCTCATCGGCTTGGCAGAGCGCCAGGAACCGAAATGGATGGGACGTCCGCTCGCGCTCCTGGATGCCAACGAGCGCGTCTCCGCAGCCTCGCCTGAAGCGCGGCTGAGCGGTGTCGCTGTGCAGATGTCGGCGCGCCAGGCGCAGATGCGCTGCCCCGATGTGCTCCTCTCTCTGCTTGATACCGCGGCGTGCCAGCAAAAGCAGAGCGCGTTCGTGGGGACGCTCGCCGAGTGCGGCTTGCCGGTGGAAGCCCAGACCTGGGGCGTCGCGTACGTCGATTTGCGCGAGGTCGCTCGCACGGGGCGCACCGTGCAGCCCATCTGCGCGGAGATGGGGAAACAGGTCCGCCGTTTGCTCGGCGATACGCTCGCGCCGTCGCTCGGTTGGGACACGGGCAAATTAATCGCCCGCGCCGCATCGAGCTGCGCGCGACCAGGGCACATGCGGTTGGTCGAGCATTCGGACGAGGAACGCTTCTTGAATCCGCTTTCGATCACGCTCCTCCCACTGCCTGAACTCGCCTTGCAGCAGTTGACCTGGCTAGGCATCACGACGCTCGGACAATTCGCGCGGCTGCCGGCGACCGCGGTGTGGCAGCGGTTTGGCCAAGCCGGGAAACTCGCACAGCAGTGGGCGCGCGGACGCGATGATCGCTCGGTGAGCCCCACCGCGACGATGGCCCCACAACCCGTATCGGTCGATTTCGATCCACCAACGGCCTTACACACCCCAGTGCTCGAAGCGGCGCTCTCTGCCCTGCGTTCGCCACTGTCTTCACTAGCTCACCAACTTCAGGGATGTCGCCGTCTGCGACTTGACCTGCGATTTGTCGAGGGAAGCACGCGGGTGATCGATTGCACCTTCGTCGAGCCGGTGAGCGAAGAGAGCCGCGTGCGCGCTACCGTGTCGCATCAGCTCCAAATCCTCGAATGGCCCGCGGAACTGGAAACCCTGCGCGTGACCCTGCTCGAAACAGGTGAACTCGTCGCGCGGCAATTGACGCTGTTCGAGATCGAAGAAGAATCTTCGCCGCTCGTCGAACTTGCGCGGCAATTATCGAGGCGCTATGGGGAGCGCTTCTTCCAGCCGCGGCTCGTGGACGAACGGCATCCCTTACCTGAGCGCCGTTTTCTTTTCAGTGCGCTCGCATCTTGTTCGACGGTATGACTCGCCTGTGGCCGAACGGCAGCAAGATCGACATCGAGGGCGATGCGCGCTGTAAGATCGTTTCGTTCACTTGGCAAGGACGCACGCATCCGATCCAAAAGACGCATCAGCGCTGGCAGGTCGATACCGACTGGTGGAGTGAAGAAGGGGAGGCGCATCGCGAGTACTTTGCGCTCACGACGACGGATGGGCTCTTGTGTGTGATCTACCGCGATCTCTTGGACGACAAGTGGTATCTCGCCAAGTTGTATGACTGAATACGCTGAGCTGCACTGCCACAGCTACTTTTCTCTTCTCGACGCCGCGTCATCGCCCGAGGCTCTCGTCAACCACGCGCAAGGACTGGGACTCGCCGCGATCGCTCTCACCGACCACGACAGTCTCGCCGGCGCGATTCGGTTCTGGAAAACGGCGAAGAAGAGCGGAATCCATCCAATCATCGGGGCGGAAGTGACGCTGGTCGATGATCAGCACCTGACCCTCCTCGCCGAAAACCCGCGCGGCTATGCCAACCTCTGCCGCTTGCTCACGGCAGCGCATTTGCGGGATGCGCGTGCCGATTCTTCGGCTGAATCTACTCTGAGTCCATTAACAGCACTCCCACCTCGCGTTGGCTCTGGCGAAGAACAAAAACCAGGTCTCGCGTCGTGGTCGGGAAAGGTCGATCCGTGGGTCTCCTGGGAGGAGTTGGAAGAACATCGCGAAGGGCTGCTTGTCCTCAGCGGATGCCGACAGGGACCTGTTGCAGCGGCTCTGCTGCGCGAGCAGCCCCAATACGCCGAGGCAATGGCGGCGCGCTTGCGTGAGACCTTCGGTCGAGAGCGCGTGTGGATCGAATTGCAGCATCATCGTCTGCCCGGCGACGACCGACTCGTGCGCGAGCTCGTGATGCTCGCTCGCTCACTCGATCTGCCGCTCGTCGCGACGAATGACGTTCACTACGCGACGCCCGCGGCCAGCCGTCTGCGAGATGCGCTCATCGCGATTCGCCACAACCAATCGCTCACTGAAGCGCGCCGTGCGGGTCGACTGCCCTGCAACCACACCTACCATCTTACCTCCCCTGACGAAATGGCGCGCCGCTTTGCCGAAGTGCCGCAAGCGATATCGAACAGTGTCGAGATCGCGCGCCGCTGCCAGGTCTCGCTCGATTTTTCCAACGAGCGGCTACCCACGTTCCCCGTGCCGGATAACCGCAGCGAGTTCGAATACCTCTACCAGCTCTGTCACGACGGGTTGCCGCGCCGCTACCCGCAGCTCAAGTCAAACGTGCTGAACCAACTCGCGCACGAGCTCGCTGTCATCGAACAAGCAGGGTTGGCAGGTTACTTTCTCATCGTCTGGGACCTCATGCGCTTTGCGCGCGAACAGGGCGTACGCTCGCAGGGACGCGGCTCGGCGGCGAACTCGCTCGTCGCCTACCTCCTCGGCATCACGAACGTCGATCCCATCGCGCACGACCTCCTCTTCGAGCGCTTCCTCAGCGCCGACCGCTATACGACGCCCGACATCGACATCGACTTTGCGGCGGACCGCCGCGAAGAGGTGATCCAGTATGTCTACACCCGCTACGGCGCTTCGCACACCGCGATGGTGTGCAATGTCGTCACCTTCCAGGCGCACAGCGCGGTGCGCGATCTCGGCAAAGCGCTTGGCTTTCCGCTCCCCGTCATCGACCGCTTGTCCAAGTCGCTCGACGCGCATTCGCCCGTCAGCGCGGCAGACGAGCTCTTGAAATCGGTGGACGCGGCTGCGCCGCCCGAACATCCGATGCGCCTGCTCGCCGATCTGATGCGGCTGATCGAAGGCTGTCCGCGTCATCTCTCTATCCACGTTGGAGGAATGCTCATCACAGGACCACCCCTGGACGAGGTCGTGCCGCTCGAACGCGCGACGATGCCAGGTCGCATCGTGTGTCAATGGGACAAGAACAGTGTGGAAGATGCAGGGCTGATCAAGATCGACCTGCTGGGCTTGCGCACACTCGGTCTCATCAGCGAAGCGCTCGGCTACATCGAAGGCGACCAACCAGACCTCGATGCGCTCGCGCTCGATGATCCAGGCATTTACGCGATGCTCCAGCAAGGAGACACGATTGGCGCGTTCCAGGTCGAGAGCCGCGCCCAGCAGCAGATGCTGCCGCGCCTCAAGCCGACCTGCTTTGAAGATATCACGGTTGAGGTCGCGATCGTGCGCCCCGGTCCGATCCAAGGCGGCGCCGTCCATCCGTATCTCAAGCGGCGCGCGGGCGTCGAGCCGGTGAGCTATCTGCACCCGTGTCTTGAGCCAGTGCTGCGGGAGACGTTGGGCGTGCTCCTCTTCCAAGAGCAGGCGATTCGGGTGGCGATGGTCGCGGCGGGCTTTTCACCCGGCGAGGCGGACATGCTCCGTCGCGCGTTATCCCGCAGCGACGCCGACACTGTACAAGGGGAGCTCCGAGAGCGGTTCACCCAGGGTGCGGCGGAGAAGGGCATCGATCACGAAACGGCGGAGAAAATCTTCGAGCAGCTTGCGGGCTTCGCGGGCTATGGCTTTTGCAAATCGCACGCCGCGAGTTTCGCGCTCATCGCGTATCAGACGATGTATTTGAAACGCTATCACGCGTCCGCCTTCTACGGCGCCCTCTTGAATCAGCAGCCGATGGGGTTTTACGACCCTGAAGTGATCATTGGAGAGGCGCGCCGGCACGGCGTGGATTTGCTGCCGCCCGATGTGAATCGGAGTGCGTGGCGTTACGTCATCGAACGCGCTCCGAATGGCAAACCGGCATTGCGGATGGGTTTGCAGGCAGTCCTCGGATTGGGTGAAGAGGGGTGGAAGCGCATCCAGTCTGGGCGCGGGCGAGGTCTATTCGCCGATTTGCGCGATTTCTGCATTCGGACGCGGCTCCCCAAGCCGACGATCAGTGATCTGATTCGGGCAGGAACCATGGACGCCTTCGGCGCGCGGCGGGAACTGCTGTGGCAGTTGGGCGAGATCGATTATCGCCCGGAGGAATTGGCGCTTGAACTTCCGCCGAGCGAAGTTGAATTACCTGAACTGGACGAGTTTGAGGAGACGCGGTGGGAGTACGAGCTCCTGGGTCTTTCGCCCACGGGGCAAGTGATGCGGCATTATCGCGCCGCGCTCCAACGCGCGGGGATTTTGAGCACCGTGGAAGTGAAAAAGCAGCCCAACGAGCGAGTTGTGCGGGTCGGCGGCATGGCGGTTGTGAAGCAGCGCCCTGCGACGGCGAAGGGCGTTCTCTTCGTTTCGCTCGAAGACGAGCACGGCTTGCTCGATTTGGTCGTCAAGCCAGACGTCTACGAATGCTTTCGACCTCTGCTGCGGCATCAGACCTTCATGTTGGTGGAGGGAGTCGTGCAGCAGGCAAGTGGCGCGATCAGTGTGCTTGTCACCCGCGCGATGGAATGGGCGAGATCATCACGTCAACGCACCAGCAACTGAATCAAGGCACGACCAAAAATCTTTCGGTCGCTTGCCAGGACGAACCATCCGCCTCGACCATGACTCTAAAAAGTAGCAGCAGCTGAGTTGG
>DAIDTM010000518.1 GCA_027457205.1 Anaerolineae bacterium
CGGCAAATCACCGTCGAGGGCTGCACCAATTGCAAATTCGTCGACGGCAAGCCGGTCTCCACCAGTGGCATCTTCCGCGATATCACCGATCGCAAACGCGTCGAAGAAGAGCTTGCGCTCGAACGCAACCTGCTACGGACACTGATCGACAGTCTGCCCGAAGCTATTTACGTCAAGGATGTTGGATCCCGATACATCATCAGCAACCTCGCGCATCTGCGCTTGGCAGGCGCGAGCATACCGGAAGATATGGTCGGGAAAACACCTTTCGACTTTTTCCCGCGCGATCTGGCTATGCAATTCGTGGCTGAAGACCAGAATGTGATCCAAACCGGCGAGCCGCTGATCGACAAGGAAGAAGAGACGATCGACCATGCGTCCGGCTTGGTCAGCTGGCAACTCGTTGGCAAGGTGCCTTTGCGCGATAGCCAGGGCAAGATCATCGGACTGGTGGGTGTAGGGCGCGACATCACCGAGCGAAAACGGATCGAGGAACAAGTCCTGCGCGAAAAAGTCCGCTTCCAACAATTGTTTGAGAACTCGCCGATCGGCATCGCCATGCTGGACGACCACGACTGCATCCAAAGCACCAATCCGGCATTCCAGGCGATCTTTCAATACAGCGCCGCGGAGGTGGTGGGATGTCCAATTAAAGACGTCATCGTTCCAGATACCAGACGCGAAGAAGCCGCGCAACTTTCCTCCGAAGTATTAAACGGCGTCGCCGTGCACAGGGAAACGATTCGTCGGCGCAAGGACGGAACGCTGGTCCCCGTTGAGGTATACGGGGTTCCGATCAAGCTGGATGAAAAATCGATAGGATTGTACGGCATGTATGCCGATATCTCGGAACTGAAGGGCGTAGAAGAAAAACTCAAACGCGAAGTGGAGCGACTGGGCGCGCTACACGAGATCGACCGCGCGCTCGCGACGCTCAATCTGGACGCGTGCATGCAAACCATCGTCCAGAGAGCGCGCGCTCTCTTCGCGTCTGACCTTGTAGATATTCTACTCCTCAGAGACGACCATTTGCGCTTGGTCGCCGAAGCAGGACTGGTCAGCACCGTCAGTGATATTGCTATTCCGTCGGACCGCGGCATCTCGGGTTGGTGCGCGTCGCATCGCCAGTCCGTGCGGGTGGCGGATGTGTCTCAAGACGAACGCTATATTTCGTACGACGCGCGCACGCGCGCGGAGATGGTCGCGCCGCTCGTGGTGCAGGACGATTGCATCGGTGTGCTGAACGTCGAGAGCGCCCACGTAGACGCGTTCACGGCAGCCGACCTGGAGTTGTTGGAAAGTCTAGCCGCGCGCGCCGCGACGGCGATCCACAACGCGCGCCTCCACACCGCCGAACGCGAGCACCGTCAGTTTGCGGAAACGCTGCGCGATATCGGAATGGCGCTGACCTCCAAACTAGATTCCAATGCCGTGCTCGACTTGCTACTCGACCATGTGCAGAGCGTCGTGCCGTATGACTCGGCGACCGTGCTGCTGCTTGACGACAATGTGGTTCGATGCAAACGTCAACGCGGGTATGAGAAATTGGGGCTGCTGGAATGGATACGACAATTTGAAGCGCCGTTGACCGGATTAGCCAGTCTAGCCAAAATCGCCGAAACCGGGCAGCCGTATGTTGTGCCCGACACCCACTCCGATCCGAATTGGACGTTCATCGAACAATCGCGCCACATCCGGTCGTGGATGGGCGCGCCCATCAAAATTCGCGGGACGCTGATCGGATTTCTGGCGTTAGATAAAGTCGAACCCGGCTTTTACACCAACAAGATGGCGGAACGCCTCGCCGCTTTTGCCGGGCAAGCCGGACTCGCGTTGGAGAATGCTCGATTGTACGCCGAACAGCAAAAACTAGCGGTGACCGATAGTCTGACCGGGCTGTTCAATCGCCGCCACTTTGTGACGCTGGCGCAGCGCGAATTCCAGCGCGCGCGTCGTCAGCGCGTGCCCTTTGCCGTGCTGATGCTCGATCTGGATGATTTCAAAAAGGTGAACGATACCTTCGGACATTCCATCGGCGATCAGGCACTGCAACTGGTTGCGCGCGCGCTGGCTCAAACCGTTCGATCCATCGACATCGTGGCGCGCTATGGCGGCGACGAATTTGTCGTATTGCTGCCCGATTGCAATCGGCGATCCGCGCAGCACATTGTCGCCCGCCTGCAAGACCAGATTTCGGCGTTGCGACTGACGACGAACAGCGGAGACATCGAATTCCGTATTAGCATTGGGGCGGCTATTGCGGCGCTGACGCCCGAGGAAACGCTGGACATGCTGCTTGCCCGCGCCGATACGGAGATGTACCAAGAAAAGCAAGCCGCCAAAGCGTTGCGGCTGGCAGTATAAGACGACTCAGTACCTACCGCGGCGTGCGCTTTTTTACGAAACTTAAACTTGACAGCCGGCGCTTTTCCGGATATAATTTGAGACTGCTCGACAACACCATGAAACGGGCGCGAGGCAATTTTGCAGGTCGCGGTCGGTTATTTTTGTTCGGCGGTCACGTCATTGTGGGCGATCATTCGGTGGCTGCGATTATCTACCGACGGCAAGCGCGTTAATTCTTTCTTGACATTTCATCCGTTCCTCTGTTTTGCCTCGCTGGTGGGCAAGGCGCTGCCTTGCTTCTGCTCCGATTCTGAGAGGGAGTTCGTATCGGCGCGTGAGCTTGCTCGCGCTGCCAGGACCCCAATCCCGTCTCTCATTATTTAATCGAATACGCCTAGCCGCGCGCCAGTGTTTGCGGTGCGCGTTCGACCGACGCGTCCTGCGTCGATGGGCAAGCGCCCAATTGGATCCCCGCGCGCCCGGCGCGGTTCTGCATGTTGCGATGAGGAGTAGCGAATGAGTCAATTGACGATGACGACCATGGTCAACAGTCTGATGCCCGATCAGAAATCGTACGCCCGAATCCCCGACGTTCACAACATCCCCACCCTGATCAAAGTTCAGATCGAATCGTTCGAATGGTTCAAGACCGAAGGTCTGCGCGAACTATTCGACGAGATTTCTCCGATCGAATCCTTCAACAAGGAATATAGTCTCTATTTCCCCGGCGATAACGAAATCGCCCGCAAATTCGATCTAAGTTACTATTTTGGCGATCCGAAGCATTCTGAAGCAGAGTGCCGCGAGATGGATATGACGTACGCCGCGCCGCTCCACCTCAAGGTGGCGCTTGTTAGCAACCAGACCGGCGAGGCGACGACCCAGGAAGTTTACATGGGCGATTTCCCGTTGATGACCGAGCACGGCACGTTTGTCATCAATGGCGCGGAGCGCGTCGTCGTGTCACAGCTGATCCGCTCGCCGGGCGTCTATTTTAGCGCGACCGAAGACCGCGCGACCGGGCGCATCCTGGCGTCGGCGAAACTGATTCCGAACCGCGGCGCGTGGCTGGAGTTTGAAACATCCAAGCGCGACATTCTCTCCGTCAAGGTCGATCGCAAGCGCAAGATTCCGGTAACAATGCTGCTCAAAGCCGTCGGCGTGGGCGATGCCACCGACGAGGGGCTGCTCAATATTTTCGCCGGCGTCGACAACAATCCGGAGCACGAATACATCCGTACGACGCTCGAGCGCGAGACGCCGAAACTGACGACGGTCGATGAGGCGTTGA
The DNA here is from genome assembly GCA_027457205.1 of Anaerolineae bacterium. Lineage (GTDB taxonomy): Bacteria > Chloroflexota > Anaerolineae > UBA4142 > UBA4142 > DAIDTM01. The sequence goes on from DAIDTM010000518.1 coordinate 3,638, forward strand.
TGGAATTCTACAAAAAGCTGCGCCCCGGCGATCCGCCGACGCTCGACAACGCCAAGAATTTCATGACCACGCTCCTATTCGCACAGCGCCGGTACGATTTGGGCAAAGTCGGTCGGCACAAGATGAACCGCCGCCTCTACGGCACGGACGCGCCCGCCGATCAGCTGCCGCAGGATCGCACGCTGCGCGCCGACGATCTGGTCAAGGTTGTCGAGCACCTGATTCTGGTGAATAACGGCGTGATGGGCGGCGACGACATCGATCATCTGGGCAACCGCCGCGTCAAGACGGTAGGCGAGTTGATTCAGAATCATCTGCGGATCGGCTTGCTGCGCCTCGAACGCGTCGTGCGCGAGCGGATGAGCGTCCGCGACCCAGACCAGATGACCGCGATCAACCTCATCAACATCCGTCCGGTCGTCGCGGCGATGCGCGAATTTTTCGGCGGATCGCAGTTGTCGCAGTTTATGGACCAGACCAATCCGCTGGCGGAGTTGACGCACAAACGCACGCTCTCTGCGCTCGGTCCGGGCGGCTTGCGCCGCGAGCGCGCTGGCTTTGACGTGCGCGACGTTCATCACAGCCACTATGGTCGCATCTGCCCCATCGAGACGCCCGAAGGTCCCAACATCGGTCTGATTGGTCGTCTGGCGACGTACGGACAGATCAACGAGTTTGGCTTTATCGAAACGCCGTACCGCATCGTCAAGAATACGATCGCGAACAAAAAAGACCTGCTCGTCGGTCGCATCGTGCGCGAAGAAGTGCGCGATCCCGAAAGCGATAAGGTCATCGTAAAGGCGGAGACGGTGATCGACGAAGAACTCGCCGCGAAACTCGCCGCGCTCCCGAAGGGAACCGAAGTTCCGGTGCGCGCGTATGCGACGGACGACATCGTCTATCTCGCCGCGGACGAAGAAGACCGCCACACCGTCGCGCAAGCGAACGCGCGCGTGGATCGCCTGGGACAGTTCGTCGATAGGCGCGTTGAGGTTCGTCGCCACCAAACTTTTCTGACCGACTTGTCGGATCGCGTCGAATACCTCGACGTGTCGCCGAAGCAGATCGTCGGTGTATCCGCCGCGCTCATTCCGTTCCTGGAGCACGACGACGCGAACCGCGCGCTGATGGGCTCGAACATGCAGCGCCAAGCTGTGCCATTACTGCGCCCTGAAGCGCCGGTCGTCGGCACCGGTATGGAAGCGCAAGCCGCGCTGGATTCCGGGCAGGTGGTCGTCTCCGACGAGGACGGCGAGGTCGTCAGTGTGACCGCCAAAGAGATCAAGGTTCGCAGCGGAAAGAAAGACCGCGTCTACGTGTTGCGTAAATACAATCGGTCGAATCAATCGACCTGCATCGACCAGCGACCGATTGTCTCGCGCGGGCAAAAGGTGAAGAAGGGCACGGTCATCGCCGATTCGTCCTCGACGGATCGCGGTCAGATCGCGCTGGGGCAGAACGTCGTCGTCGCCTTTATGTCGTGGGAAGGCGGTAACTATGAAGACGCCATTCTGATCAGTCAGAAGATGGCGTGGGAAGACAAGTTCTCCAGCATCCACATCGAAAAGCACGAGATCGAAGCGCGCGATACCAAACTCGGTCCAGAAGAAATCACGCGCGATATCCCCAACGTTGGCGAAGATGTTTTGAAGGACTTGGACGAGGAAGGCATTATTCGTGTCGGCGCGGAAGTGGGACCGGGCGACATTCTGGTCGGCAAGATCACGCCCAAGGGCGAGACCGACCTGACGCCGGAAGAGAAACTGCTGCGTGCGATCTTTGGCGAAAAGGCGCGCGAGGTCAAGGACTCGTCGCTGCGGTTGCCGCACGGCGAGCGCGGCAAGGTCGTCGACGTGCGCGTCTTTACGCGCGACCAGAATCACGAATTGGCTGCCGGCGTCGACAAGCTGGTGCGCGTGTCCATCGCGCAGCAGCGCAAGATCACCGAGGGCGACAAGATGGCGGGTCGTCACGGCAACAAGGGCGTCATTTCCAAGGTCGTTCCGATTCAGGATATGCCGTACTTGGAAGACGGGACGCCGGTCGATATTATTCTCAACCCGCTCGGCGTACCCGCCCGTATGAACATCGGTCAGATTCTGGAGACGCACCTCGGTTGGGCGGCGGATCGTCTCGGCTTTAAGGTCGTGTCGCCGGTGTTTGACGGCGGCGACGAAGCCGAGATCAGCGCAGAACTCGCGCGCGCGTGGATGATCGATCAGGCGTGGACGGAAGCGACTGGGCGCGCATGGACGTGGTTGAAGGAACAGGAATACAACCTCGACGATTTGAACGACGAAGACGAGGCGCGCCTGCTGTACCTGCAAGAGTGGCTGAAGGACACCGATCGTCGTAAGCTGGCGATCGATCGCGTGTACGCGCGGCGACAGGTGCTGCGCGCGTGGCTCAAAGAGAAGGGCTATAACTCGGACGAAATCCTGTCGTTTGAAGACGATGGACGCACGCCGGAGGAACGTTTCGTCGCGGACAAATTGGCGCGCGTGGCGTGCTATCGGATGTGGCTGGAAGCGCACGATCACACTGGTCCGGCAAAGGCAACGGAGGAGCAGCTGCTCGAACTGGTCAACAAGACGAGCCACGATCTCAAGCTGCCGCCGCCCACCGCCGGCAAGGTGACGCTGTACGATGGCAAGACCGGCTTGCCGTACGATCAGCCGGTGACGGTTGGCGTGATCTATATGATGAAGCTCGCGCACCTGGTCGAAGACAAGGTGCACGCGCGTTCGACTGGACCGTACTCGCTGGTGACCCAGCAGCCGCTGGGTGGCAAGGCGCAGTTCGGCGGTCAGCGCTTTGGCGAAATGGAAGTGTGGGCGCTGGAAGCGTACGGCGCGGCACACACGCTGCAGGAAATGCTGACGGTCAAATCGGACGATGTGACCGGCCGCGTCAAGACGTACGAAGCCATCGTCAAAGGCGAGGAAATTCTGGAGCCGGGCGTGCCCGAATCGTTCCGCGTGCTCGTCAAGGAATTGCAGTCGCTCGGTCTCGCGGTCGAAGTGTACGATACCGAGGGCGAGAAACTCCAGTTCGGCAAAGAGGACAGCGAAGAGCGCGTGCCGCAGCTCGGTATGGGTTTGCTGCGCGGCGAGCCGGGCGAACAGCGCGACGAACGTCAGTCGCTGCGCGATCGCTTTGCGCGTGGCGAACGCATCAGCAGCGGCGGCAGCCGCGGGCGCGAGCGGCGGCGCGAGAGAGAATAAATTTCACGCATCACGCTGCAAGTGATTCGTGCGGCGTGATGCGTGATCCGTTTCTTTTGCAACTTGGGACTGGGAGAGATAATGGAACTCAAAAATTTTAACGCCATGCGCGTGAGCATTGCATCGCCGGATATTATTCGTTCGTGGTCGTACGGCGAGGTGACCAAGCCGGAAACGATCAACTATCGGACCTTGCGCCCCGAGCGCGACGGTTTGTTCGACGAGCGCATCTTTGGCCCGACGCGCGATTGGGAATGCGCGTGCGGCAAGTATAAGAAAATCCGCAATCGCGGCATTATTTGCGACAAGTGCGGCGTGCAGGTCGCGCCGGCGCGCGTCCGCCGCGAGCGGATGGGACACATCGAACTCGCGTCGCCAGTGTCGCACCTGTGGTACGTGCGCGGCGTGCCGTCCCGCATCGGCTTGCTGCTCGATCTCTCGCCGCGAATGCTCGAGCGCGTGTTGTATTTCGCGCAGTATATTGTGATGCGCGTGGACGAAGACGCGCGCAAGCGCACGATGCAGCGGCTGAGCAAAGAGACGCAGAACAAGACGCAGGAACTGGAACTCAAAGCCGAAACCGAAATCGAAACGTTGGAAGGTCAGCTCGAAAAAGAGTTGGAGAGCGCGGAGCACAAGACCGACGCGGCGATTCAAAAGTTGGAAGAGCAACTGGCGGAAAAGACCGATCAGATCGTCAGCGCGGCGAAAAAATTGGAAAACCGCATCGAAGAAGCGAAGGGCTCGGAGATTCGCAAGGCGATTGTCTTTGAGCCGACCGGCGAAACGATCGCGGCGGAGGGCGAGACCGTCGCCGCCAAGCATCGCAAGCGATTGAACGAATTGGTGCAGGCGCAGTTGGCGGAAATCGAAAAAGACATTCGCGGCAAGCAATCTGACAAGCGGCTGCTGTTCGACGCGGAAAAAGAGCAAAGACGCCAAGCAGCTAACGACGAAATCGCAAAGATTCGGCAGCGGCTCGACGCGCAGACGGAAAAGATTCACGACGCGCACGACGATCGAATGGACGAACTGAAGGCGATCCGCGTCGGCGAGATCATCACCGAAGCGCGTTTCCACGAAATGCGCGAAAAGTGGGGTACGCTGTTCGACGCGTCGATGGGCGCGGAAGCAATTTACGAAATCTTGAAGAAGATCAATCTCGACGAGATGGCGGAAACCGTCCGCACCGCGATCAAAACGACCAAATCGAAACAGCAGAAGAAAAAGGAAATCAAGCGATTGCGGGTGGTGGAATCGCTGCGATTGTCGGGGAACCGACCCGAATGGATGATCCTGACGGTCTTGCCCGTCATCCCGCCCGACCTGCGCCCGATGGTGCAACTCGACGGTGGACGCTTTGCCACGTCGGACCTCAACGACCTGTATCGCCGCGTCATCAACCGCAACAATCGGCTCAAACGCCTGCTCGAACTCGGCGCACCCGAAGTCATCGTCAACAACGAAAAACGCATGCTCCAGGAAGCCGTCGATTCGCTCATCGACAACGCGCAGAAAGGCAAAGCGGTCTCCCAGCGCGGCCAACGCAAACTGAAATCGCTCTCCGACTTGCTCAAAGGCAAGCAAGGACGCTTTCGCAGAAACCTGCTCGGCAAACGCGTCGATTATTCAGGGCGCTCCGTCATCGTCGTCGGACCGCACCTTAAACTCAACCAATGCGGACTGCCCAAGAGCATGGCGCTCGAACTCTTCAAACCCTTCGTGATGCGCAAACTGGTCGAATACAACTACGCCCACAACATCAAGAGTGCGAAACGGTTGGTGGATCGGGGCAGCAGCGAAGTGTGGGACGTGCTGGAAGAGATCATCAAGAACCACCCCGTGCTCCTCAACCGCGCCCCGACGCTGCACCGCCTGGGCATTCAGGCGTTCGAGGTGATCCTCGTCGAAGGCAGCGCGATCCAGATTCATCCGCTGGTGTGCACCGCGTTCAACGCCGACTTTGACGGCGACCAGATGGCGGTGCACGTCCCGCTGGGCGAGCAGGCGAAGGAAGAAGCGCGCACGCTGATGCTCTCGTCGAACAACCTGCTCAAGCCCGCCTCGGGCGAGCCGATCGTCGAGCCGACCAAAGATATGGTCTTGGGCGTCTACTACCTGACGATGGACAAGCCGGGCGAAAAGGGCGAAGGGAAAATCTTCAGCACGCCCGAAGAAGTGATGCTGGCGTATGATCTGGGACACGTCGAGCTGCACGCCAAGATTCAGCTGCTGCTGGATGGAGCCACCGCGAAGGGCAAGTCGGCGAAGAAGAAGCTGACCGAGACGACGGTGGGACGCGTGCTCTTCAACGAGATCCTGCCATTGGAACTGCGCTTTGTGAACGATGCGCTGGACAAGAAAAAGTTGAAGGAACTGGTGGCGGCGGTCTACGCCAAGCTGGGACCTGAAGGGACGGCGGAAATCGTCGACCGCATCAAAGACATTGGGTTCGTGTATGCGACGCGCAGCGGACTGACGATTGCGATCGACGACATCACGGTGCCGCAGGAGAAGGAAACGATTCTGGCGCGGGTGAGTGAGAAAGTCAACGAGGTCGACCAGCAGTATCGGCGCGGACTCATCACGGAAGAAGAGCAGTATGTCAAGACGGTCGAGTTGTGGACGGAAGCGACGGAAGAAGTGACGGAGGCGGTGGCGCAGGGGATGGGGCAGGACTCGCCGATTCGCGTGATGGCGAATTCGGGGGCGACGAATGGCGGCTTTCAGCCGATTCGGCAGCTCGCGGGGATGCGCGGGTTGATGGCGGACCCCGCGGGACGTATTATCGCATTGCCGATCAAGAGCAATTTCCGCGAGGGGTTGACCGCGCTGGAGTATTTCATTTCGACGCACGGAGCGCGCAAGGGGTTGGCGGACACGGCGCTGCGGACGGCGGATGCGGGGTATCTGACGCGGCGATTGGTAGATGTGGCGCAGGAAGTGATCATCACGGAGGACGACTGCGGGACGCGTGCGGGGATCGAGGTGGATGCGGGGTCGAAGGATCGGACGGGCGAGAGTTTTGGGGAGCGCGTGGTGGGGCGTGTGGCCGCAGAGGCGATTGCGGACCCGAAGAGTGGGGAAGTGATCGTGCCTGCGGGCGAGATGGTGACGGAAGAGCAGTGGGAAGTGATCGAGAAGACGAAACTGGAGCGGGTGAAGGTGCGGAGTCCGTTGACGTGTGCGGCGCGGCATGGGTTGTGCGCCAAGTGTTATGGGCGGGATTTGGCGCGCGGTGGGTTGATTCGGATGGGGGAAGCGGTAGGCGTGATCGCGGCGCAATCGATTGGCGAGCCGGCGACGCAGCTCACCCTGCGGACGTTCCACACGGGCGGTGTGGCGGGGGTGGAGGACATCACGCATGGTTTGCCGCGGGTGGAGGAGTTGTTCGAGGCGCGTGATCCCAAGGGGGAAGCGTTGATGGCGGAAATCGATGGC